>NZ_JBELZM010000006.1:0-116173 GCF_040273735.1 Solibacillus sp.
TCTCGATTTGCATTAATCCAGTTTTCCTGCTTTGGAGAACCCATTGCAACAAACAATAAATCCGGCTTTGCTTCATTAATTTTATCCACTACTTTTTGATTATCCTTTTCATAACCGTCCTGAGTACCGGCAATCTGGATAGATGGATAAAGTTCTTGTAACTTCTTAGCGGCCTGATCTGCAATTCCCGGTTTCCCTCCATAAAGGAAAATCGGCTTTTTACGTTGGGCTGCTTCTTCACATAAACGTAGCATCATATCAACACCTGTTACACGTGATGTAATTTGACCCTTCTGGATTTTCGACGCCAAAATAACGCCAATGCCATCCGGAATTTGAAACTCCGCGTTATTAAGGAGTGTCTTTAATGCGGGGTCTTCCTTTGCCTTAATAATTTTTTCCGGGTTAATAGCTACAATTAACGATTTTTGCTGTTTCTCGATTTGATCAAATACTTTTGGAAGCAGTTCATCATAGCTTTCGGTATTTACTTGAATGCCGAGTACGGTTTCTTTCATATATAGTCTTCCCTTCTTTATATTCCATCAATCAATTACGCCTTGGCGTAATTGCGTCCAGATTTTTTTGAGTTTACTCAAAAATTCCCTTTAAAAAATCTGTGACATCCGCCTGGGGCTTATCTTCATTCAGCAGGCGTTTTGAACGCCTGCTGAATGAAGATAAAAAACAGTAGGCAGTACGTGTTAGACGCACTGCCAAGTTTACAATATTAGTTCTTCGCATCTCCAAGTAAGTGGAACTGGAAGCCTGCTTTTTCCCATGCTTCGCGGTTTAGGCAGTTTTTCGTATCGAATACGATTTTGCTTTTCGCGTTCAATGTTGACGGATCCAGCTCTTTGAATTCTTTGTGATCTGTCAGGAACACTAAAATATCAGCTTGCTCTAACGCTTCCTGCATGCTTTGTGTTTGTGTTTTATGTTTGTTTTGCTTAATGTGCGGGTCATGTGAAACGACAGTTAAGCCTAGTTTCTCCAACTCATCGATTACGATTGTCGATGGGCTTTCGCGCATATCATCCACATTTCCTTTGAACGCTAAACCTAATGCAGCAACAGTTGCCCCTGCAATACCGTTTTTGTTTAAAATCGCCTGTGTTTTTTGTGCTGTAAAGCTTGGCATTGAATCGTTCGTATTACGTGATAAATGAATGATTTGGGCTTGTTCCCCGCCTAGCTCAACCAAGAACCAAGGATCGACCGCTATACAGTGACCGCCTACGCCAGGTCCCGGGAAATGGACGTTTACACGTGGGTGATAGTTCGCAAATTTAATCGCTTCCCAAATGTTCACATCTAATTTCTCAGCCATTTTTGCTAATTCGTTCGCAAATGCAATGTTTACGTCACGGTACGTGTTTTCCATTACTTTTACTAATTCAGCAGTCGTCGCATCTGTTAAATGAATTGTGCCTTGAACAAATATTTCGTACAGTTCTTTTGTAAGCTCTGCTGATTTTTGTGAAATCCCGCCGACAATACGGTCATTGTTTACAAGTTCTTCAAAAATACGACCTGGTATTACACGCTCTGGAGAATGGGCTACAAATAGCTCTGTCCCGATCTCCAGACCAGATTTCACTAATTCAGGCAGCATTACATTTTCCACCGTTTTTGGTGGTACTGTTGATTCTAAAATAACTAAATCGCCTTTTTTCACGAAAGGTACGATTGAAGCTGTTGCTTTACGAACATATTCTAAATTCGCTGTATTGTCCGGATTAATCGGTGACGGTACCGCGACAATATACACATCTGAAGCGACTGGTGTCGTTGATGCCGTTAAAAAGCCCTCATCCACCGCTTTGTTCAGGCGCTCCTGTAAGCCGTTCTCCTCAATATGTAATTGTTTATCCTGAATACTTTTCACAGCTGCCGGGTTCACATCAACACCATGTACCTTTACGCCGTGATTTGCGAACATTACCGCCGTTGGTAAACCGATGTATCCTAAGCCAACGACACAGATTGATTTTGTCATGATCGTTTCTCCTTCACTTTCAAAAAAGCTATATCTCATTGTTTGATTATTGTATAATTTGTTCCACGCATTTTGCCTGCATTCGTTACCTATAAATAATAACTTCATTTAATACAGTTTCAAAATTCCGTTCATTTATAGGACGGAATGGCTGTTCAAATGGTTGCCTGTAAATGCTTGAAAATTAGTCCTGCATTACAGTATACAACTTTCTGCTCGCCGTGTGAAATAGTTTTTATTATTCAAGCTGTTTAATTGAAGCTTTCCTATTATTTTGCCTTTGAAAGGGATTGTTATACTAATTGAAAAAGAATAATGGGCAATATATACAAAAACCCCATTAGCTAATATTAGCTAACAGGGTTTAGTCTAAATGGGCAATCACGATGCATAGCCTCCAGTTAATCGTTCCTTTTCCGCAATTAAATTGTGGAATAATGCTTCGTCACGTGATTCGAGCGCTTCGTCGATTAAACGGGATAAGTTGCTTTCTTCCAACCCCCGTACAATCCCTTCCACTTCCTCATCGAATTCCGGTAATGCTTCATTTTTTAACGGTGTTACGTTACTTGAAACATTGTCAATAATCGGCATTAAATACTCATGGACATTTGATACGAGTAAAAGCTGATACAGCGGAAGACGTACGAAGCGATTGCCGCGCTGGAATACAAAAACTTCCGAAAGGTTTTCTACTTGCAGTGAGTTTAAGTCAATGATCATCTCTTTCCCTTCAATCGGGATGAAATGAAAAACTTCTTCATCTTTTGTAATGGAAAAGTATTGATAAGCAAAGACTAAGCGTAATTTCGTGCCTGTCATTTTTGTATAAAAAGGCTTCATAAATTGTACTTGAATCATGGGAATTCCTCCTTCACTTATTTTTGTTGGCATTTATCCGAGTCATAAGACCTAATTTCATTTATCATATGGATGTATATTATCAATTACGCCTTGGCGTAATTGTGTCTGGATTCGGCTTTGTGCTGCGCAAAGAATTCCCTTACCGAATCCATGACATCCGCCCGGGGCTTAACTTCTTTTAGAAGTTAAGTGTGCTTGAAACTCAATCAATTTCTCTGTTGCTTATAGTTTCCCCATACTTTCAACATTTCAAACCTTCTAAAAAGTTCAATTCGCTTAAAAAATTTATTCAATGTTTCTTCACATTACCGATTTGTGTGGATTCGTATTATAATGGAAGGAACGACTTTTTTTCTTCCTCCATTTTTAAGGGAGTTAAAATTTCCAATGCAATAATTATTAGGGAGGGGAAACCCGTTTTGAGTTTATCTTTTTCCGAGATTGCCCATGCACATAAAGACTTTATTCAACATACATTACAATCCTTTGAAGAACAGCTTCTCCCTTCAGCAAATGAAGATGTAGAATTGGTAACACGCGCCATGTTCTCTGTCCGTAACCAGGCAATCAAGCCACCGCACTATTCAAGATTCAGCCAAATACTGGTATGCCAAATCCAGGATGTCAGTACAGCGGAAGTGACGATTAATTTTCCGGAACAGCAGATTAGCTGCAGCTGCCCTAAAAAGGAGCTGTGCCGACATCAACTTGCCGTTATTTTAAAGCTGGCACAGTATTTCATTTCACTGCAGCAATGGCTTTCTATTTGGCGTTCTAAAAAATTCGTTCCGCTTCAGTCATTAGCATCAGAGCGAAGTCCGGAAAACTGGCAGCTTATGGCTGACGAAGTTCTTAATTATGCAATTAAAGGTCCGCAGCCGTTGGAACCGTATACGTTATCAGGCTTAATAGAAAATATTCGTACTAAGCTCCAGCGCCACCGCCCTTATGAGCAGGAATGGCAGGAGCTGTTTAACTTGTTTATGGATATCGCCGTTTCGAAACATTTTCTGTTACATGCTGTCAAAACGAAATCAGATTTGAGTCATCATTATGTTCAATTCTTTTTGGAAAATACGCTAAGCCGCATTCAGCGATCTATTGATACATTAAGTAAAACAACACGGCTGTTTGCAACCGAACCATTTTTCGATGCGATTCAGAAAAATGTCCACGAGATTCTTTTCATCGAAAAAGGAGCAACAGCATTCCGACTATCTTTATATTTGCAGTTTTGGACAAAGCTGTTTAATGAACAAAAGCGCTTAAAAAATGAACTGGCACTTTTGGAACAAAGCGATGATACCAACACAGATATTGAATTAAATGTAGTAAAATCCATTTTCTATATTTTATTAAATTCCCCTTCACAACTGGAACAATCAGTCGAGACAATGAGTGAAAATAATGTGGAAGGGTTTATCGACATCGCCCAATATGCATTACAGAAAAACTTTGTTGATGAGGCGACGGTTATTTTAAAAAAGGCACTTCCTTTTTTACAAACGTTTGTGCAGGATAACTTATTGCCGATACGTCGCCAGAAATTTACACGTAAGCTCGATCATCTTTACGGTCAAATTCAACTGAGCGATAGTGAGGAACTCGCACTTTACTCTTCTTTCGGCCGTTACGGTATTGAGTCGTTTTCAAACTATTTATTGCGTCACAATCGTTTGGATGAGTGGGTTGCATTGCATCAGCTATACCCTTCATCGATTCCTTATTTAGATCAATGCGGTTTAAAGGATATTGTTGCACTGGCACCTGAAACTGCACTCCCTCTTTACCATTTTTATGCGATGGAAGAAATTCAGCAGAAATCGCGGCAAAATTATAAGCAGGCAGTCCGTATTTGGCGGGCCATGAAATCGGCTTCCAAAAAAGCCGGAAAACTCGACTATTTTACAGCATATATTGAAGCCGTGCAGCAGCAGTACAAACGTTTGCGTGCACTGCAAGAAGAGATAAATAAAAGCAATTTACTCATCTAGATTATGTATTTTGCTAATAGGAGGTGACATTGCGTTTACCGCGCAACGATACAATGCAATATTTATTTAATACGAAGCTACCTTTTCTACAAGTCATTCGCATAAAGCTTTCAGAGCTGCGTCCCGGTTACTTCCGCGCTACTGCGTACAATAAAAATGATTTAATTTTACCGACAGCCAATTGGATTCCGTCACTCTTTTTCAAATTCGAGCAAAGTTTCTACGGGCTGCATACTTCATTGGAAGAGCGGGATCTAATCATATCGGCATCTCATTTGCTGGATGTTCTGTCACCTGCAAATCGTCATCCGTTTTTGGATTTCGCTGCATACGATGACGGAACCGTGAATCACTTTCAAACAATCCAAACGACATTACCGCTTTGGAATGACCCAAAGCTTTGGCAGCAGGTAACTGTAACAGAAGAAGGCTTTTCATTTGCCAATATCTTATTACAGCATGCAGTTGAACAAAAACTGATGGATGCCGGACTTTCTAAAGATGATACACTTGCACTGATACCATTTTTCCAAAATGGCGGCTGGCCGATGCAAACTTCCCATGTATTTGATGGTGTAAAGGTGGCACTGCGTTTAAGCGAACCAGAAGAAAATGAAGAAAACTGGCTCTTGGAAACGGTGCTTATTAGTCCGAATGCCGCAAAACATTGGACACCTGCTTCATCAAAACTGAAACTGCCGATATTGGATGCACTGCCGAAAAAATGGAGTGCGATTGCTAATGACATTGAAGAGCTGCAAAATCAAATAGTTGATTTAATTCAATTAAATGCTGAAAGTGCTCAGTTTATTCATACACAATTCAATGATCAGGAAGTACGTGAATTTTTACGGCTCGAACTTACTAAGTTACAGGCTTTAGGCTTTGATGTAATTTTACCAGCTTGGCTTAAAGAACTCCGCCAATCAAAAATGCGTGTACGTGTCAGTGCAAATAATCAGTCGGCCCGCAGTGTAGCAGGATTGGATGATATTTTGACATTCAAATGGCAGTTCTCGATGAATGGCGAGGAAATTTCCGCAGAAGCCTTCCAGAAACTCGTTGATGAAAAACGTGAATTTGTCCGTATCGGCACGGAATGGTTCCGTATTGATGCAGAATGGCTCAATGAAATGCGAGAACTGATGGAACAGGCAAAAGAAGAAAATTGGACAGTGCGCGATTTACTATTCCGTGAACTGCCTGAAACGTTAACAGCACCTATAGAAGATGATATGGAAGACGATGCCGAGCGCGATGATCCGTTGTTTGCATTTGAGATGCAGCAATCCCTGCAGACGTATATAGAACAGCTGCAAAATAAAAAAGGTCTGCCGAAAGTAGCGGTACCGGCCAAGCTTCATGCCGAGTTGCGTCCATACCAGCAGGAAGGCTTTGAATGGCTTGTTTTCATGCGTGACCAGAAATTCGGTGCTTGTCTGGCAGATGATATGGGACTAGGTAAAACCGTTCAGCTTATTACGTATATGCTCCATACCGTTTCAGTTCTGCAAATCGATAAACCGACATTAATTGTATGCCCGACATCGGTTGTCGGCAACTGGCAAAAGGAGCTATCTCGTTTTGCTCCTGATCTGGAGGTTTATACACATTACGGACCGCGTCGTCTAAAAAGCGATGACTTGACGAGCTATATCTCAACACAGCGTCCGCATGTTATCCTTTCGACATATGGTACGGTCACTCAGGATGCTGATGACTTACAGCTTATCGACTGGGCAACCGTCGCTTTAGATGAGGCCCAGAATATAAAAAATATGCAAACATTGCAATCACGTGCAATCCGGAAATTAAAAGGCGAACATCATATTGCGTTAACAGGAACACCTGTTGAAAACCGTCTTTCCGAGCTGTGGGCCATTTTTGATTTTATTCATAAAGGCTATTTAGGAAGTTTTACAAGATTTACTGAAAACTTTATTACACCAATTGAACGTGAAGAATCGGAATCTCATAAACGTGTTTTACGTATGAAAATCCGTCCGTTTTTACTGCGCCGTTCAAAACGTGATCCAGAGCTTCAGCTGAATTTGCCTGACAAACAGGAATCCCTTGAATTTTGTGCACTTACACCTGAGCAGGCAGCACATTATGAAGGTTATATTCAGGATACTTTAGCGACAATTGAAGAGCTCACTGGCTTCGAAAAAAAAGGTCGTATTTTAAAAATGCTTAACAAATTAAAACAGCTGTGCAACCACCCTGCCCTGTTTTTAAAAGAACCTTTTGAAGATGCCAATACAATGGTTTCACGTTCTGTAAAGCTAAAGCGTATTATCGAAATGACAAAGGAAATTATCGATAATGGCGAACAATGCTTAATTTTCACTCAGTATATAGGAATGGGTAATTTAATTCAGCATTGTTTAACAGAACTTTATAATGTTGATGTTCCGTTTTTAACTGGAAGTATGCCAAAAAATCAGCGTGACAATTTAGTCGATCAATTCCAGGCAGGCGAATTTCCTGTATTTTTACTGTCGCTTAAAGCTGGCGGAACAGGTCTTAACTTAACAGCTGCTACACATGTGCTCCATGCCGATCGCTGGTGGAATCCGGCAGTCGAAAATCAGGCGACAGACCGGGCATACCGTATCGGACAAACACAATTTGTGCAAGTGCATAAGTTTGTGACAATTGGGACGATTGAAGAAAAAATCGATAAAATGATTGCAATGAAATCCGCACTATCCGAAGAATTAATTCAATCAAGTAAATGGTTGACTGAACTTGATGATTCGGAACTGATGGATTTACTCGTTCTTGATACAGGCAATATAAAATAAATTAGAAAGAGTCTACTTTTACGCCATGAAGTAGACTCTTTTTTATGCTTACTTCACTACTTTATTCAGTTGTTATAGGATTGTGAGAAAGAATGATTACTACTGCGCGGTCAAACAGCAGATTTGGCATTTCACCTCCTGGGAATTTATGTTTTATCGAGAGGGAAAAGTTTACGGTTGGTGGACAAGTTTGATTTCTTGTTCCGGAAGCACGAAATCTTCGGCAATTGGGGGCATTGTCTGGAGCTTTCCTGCTTCACCGGGGGCTTTTAAGGCATAAAACTGCACTTCCTCTGTTTGGACTTCCATCGTGTATACTTTCTGGTTTTCACGATTCACATATGTCCTTGACTGCAAACGTCCTTTAATGCCGACGAGCGAGCCTTTCCCACAATATTTTGCCATCAACTCAGCGTTCCTCCCCCATGCGACACATTGCACAAAGTCAGCTTCAACCTTCCCTTCACTATTTTTGAAAGAGCGGTTAGCAGCAATGCTAAAGTATGCCCGAACCCTTCCTTCAGACAAGTGCCTGAGCTCCAAATCTTTAGTAGTTCGTCCTACAAGTCCAACATGATTCATCCATTGACCTCCTTTCTTTCGGAAATTAACTAAAGCATAGCCGAACGCTGCCTTTTTTGGCAAAGCAGGAATTTGAATTTTCCGGCTAAAATATTGGTTCAAAAATACTTTTTCACCTATATGGTATTTCATTCTTTTTAATGAGAATGCTGATGTAAATGGACTTGTAGATAATATTACAAATTGCTGAAATTGGCAGTTTCACATTTTTTGTATGTTATACTTTTACATAAGAAAAATGAGGAGGGATTTAGAAGTGAAAACCTTTAAAATGCTTGCTTTTGATTTATTATTAAACGATGAAATAAAAGAAATTCCTTTAACGGACGGCATTATTATTAATCAGGAAAATAGCCATAAGATGTGGATTTTAGAATTGTTTACAGCAGATACATATTACGATTTTTTCCAAAACTTTGTTACATCCGGTGAAGTGCTGGATGCGCGTGCCATCATCTCACTACCGGACAATGAGCCTGCCCCATTTGCCGTGGTCGTACATTCGATTACAAAAGTAGGAGATAAAATTTCGGTACTTTTAAAAGGCCGTTTAAAAGCTCAGCGTAAAAAATATGCCGAGTTATTATTGGCACAGCTGCTTGAAGATGGATTGAGAAATGATGAGCTACTAGAGGCATTTGATCAAGGGATGCGCAATCGCCCTTCATTACAGAAAAATAATGAAGAGGGCGGAAAGTAGTTTTTTTGTATGTAATTTAATTTGAAATGGGTAATTTATTTCAGCATTCTATGTAAAACCACCCTTTTGAGAGCATTTGTCAAGATTCCGCGTGCGTCGTATATTCAAAGTGGAGGTGACGTTTATGCAGAAATCGAAGCATCATCATTATATAGAAGTATTAGCTAAAAGGATTTTGCCTGATGATATGGAAGCAAGTGTAATCCAGCAAGAGTTTCATCGGTTGGAGGCGGGATTTGCTGGCGAGAACAGATTGAAGCAGACTCTATCCGATTATTACTTCAAAACAGACCGTCATATCTTCTACAATTTTGAATGCATAAATGAAAACGGATTTTCCCATCAAATGGACGCTATCTTAGTGACGCCATTATTTATAGTGATTTTTGAAGTGAAACTGCTGTCAGGTACTTTATTTTATAAACCCGCGCAGCATGAATTTTACCGCATCCACAATGAAAAACGCGAAAACTTCCGAAACCCCCTTGATCAAGTTTACAGGCATCAGCTATTTTTGGAACAATGTTTGCGAAAATGGCAGATCACTATCCCTATGTGTTTTGCCGTCGTCATCGCAAATCAACAAGCTATTCTAGATGAGTCATTGGAGAAATTTCCTATTTTTCATATTAGCGGCGTTCCGAATTTTATTGAAAGCCTATATCGAAATACTGCAAAAACCAACGCAAATATGAGGATGATCGTTGCCAAATTGAATCAACTTCATCAAGTCCTCCCTCCTCGTCGTTCCATCAGTATGAATAGATTAAGGAGAGGCGTTCTTTGTAGACAGTGTGATTATAAAAATACGATGTCCTATTATTACGGGGCATTTGTATGCAATGTTTGTCAGGCTAAAAGTCGTGATGCCATCTTTGAAACGCTTTATCATTACCGAATCTTATTCGGTGATAAAATTTCTAACAGGGAATTTCGTGATTTTTTTGGAATGGTGAATATTAAAACCTGTTCGAGTATTTTATCAAGATTAGGTTTCGAAAAGTGTGGCTCTAAAAGAGGAACATATTACATTATTCCGGAGAACATTTTATTTTGGTCAAAAAAGAAAACATTATAAATATGTAATTGAGGATTATCCCATGCTAAGTGAGGATTATCTACCCCGTTTTGAGGATTAAAAATGCCTAAGTGAGGATTAATCTGATTAAAGTGAGGAATAACTCATCCAGTACCACAAAAAAACCAGTGCCCACCACCTAAGTGAACACTGATTCCTTCTTAAGACTAGTGGTTATCCACTTCGTCTTTGTCTTTTCGATCTGCACGGTCTTCGATGATATCTTCTTGGTTTACGGATGGAGCTCCTGGTGCAGTTGCGCCATTATCACCATTTGGTCCGCTTGAACCATTCGGGACATTTGAGTTGTGATTGTTGTCAATCGTGCTCTCATTTGTTTGTCCGTTCATGTCGTTTTGACCGCTACGTCCATCTGTGTCTGGATCAACCGTATCTACCGTGTCATCAATAGCGTCACGTGTGTCATCCATTACATCGTTAACACCGTTTTCGACATCGTTTCCTAGATTGTCATCTCCAGCGTTGTCATTTGTATTACACGCTGAGAGAAATAACAGTGAACCTAGCGAAAGTGCTACAAGTAGTGCTGATTTTCGCATAAAAAATTCCCTCCTTTCCCATATGCAATCATGAGTCGATCACTTCGTGTGATCGTACATATAGTGCCCGGGAAAAGAAGGATCTATCCTACAAAAAAGTGCGGTTATTTTAATTTATCTTTTAAGAGCTGTTCAACATAAGCGGCTTCTGCTTTACAGTCGAATTTGTAATTTGTACCTAATTGTTTCTGTAATTCCGCAATTTCCTGCTTTTGCTTTTCTGTTGGCTCTTCACTTAAAATTTTAGCAATGACTTCATCCATTTTCTTAGCAATTTCTTCGTGAAATTCAGGGCTCAGTAAAATGTCTGCCGGTATTTTATCAATCCAAGCGGCATTTTCTTTAAAATACGTTTGCCAGCTTGCCATATAGTCTTCCATCGAAAATTTTTCTTCATCCCAACCAATGCTTGCTAAATAAGCTTCAAACGACGTCGATATTGATCGTGTAATACTAATTTTTACGCCTGAAGACAGTTGTTTATACATCTATTTTAAAACCTCCTACGTTTAAAGCCAAACTTCGCTCATTGTTTACAGGCAAACGAAAACCCATAAAAGGTGAACACTGGCAATCGTCCCACACTTATCTTATCTCATTGGGAGACTTCTGCTTAAAGAAGTTAAAGATTTTCTTCAACCTTTATATTTTATAATCTTTGAGTTCCAATTGCAAATCGCCTTATTTTGGCTGTTCCGGTCCAATGGCAAATAAAATCTCGCACTCACAAACTAGCTCGCCATCTACTGTCGCAGTACCGCGGCCTTTCCCCATTTGCCCTCGCAACTTCAAAAATTCCACTTCAAGCTTCAACTGATCGCCCGGTACGACTTGACGCTTGAAACGGCAACTATCAATCCCTGTCAAAAATACTAGACGCCCTTTATATTCAGGTGCTTTTAATAATGCCACACCACCTACTTGCGCAAGTGCCTCGACAATTAGGACACCCGGCATTACTGGATAGCCAGGGAAATGTCCATTAAAAAATTCTTCGTTGATCGATACATTTTTCAATCCAAGTGCGCGCTTTCCTTCTTCGATTTCAAGAATGCGATCAACTAATAAAAATGGATAGCGATGTGGTAAAATATTTTGAATTTCCTCTGCGTTTAACATTAAAAAATCCCCCTTGTTTCCTCTATAATATTATGTAGATAATTGTTTATTTTTATGTATGTTCTGGTAAAGCGATGCAAATATTGGAGAAAGAACCTGGAATTTCAGCCGGCTTTTTGCTCCAATAAAAATTAGTAAACTAAATTTTTGCATATTTGCTGTAAAGGGATTGCTCGGAAATGGCTTTCCCGACAATCCCTCTACTCTTTACCATTTATAATATCGAGAAGATGCTGCCATGTTTCCAACTTTAAAACATCCGATGCTGCGCCGTCCCCTAAAACACTGTAGCCCACAACCAGTCCTACAATTACTGCTACTAAAAATAATAGAATTACGATTATTATCCGTAGCCAGATTGGAAGCAGTCGAAGCCGAACCTTACCAACAGGCTGATCCGTTTGCGGCTCCGAAACGTTCTTTACGCGGCGTCTCGCCTTTTTGGCTGCAGGCTCTTTTTGCTCTGTCTGTGTCTCTAACTCATTCGTCATAAAACTTCTCCTTAACAATGTCGCACGTTTAGCGAATACCGTTAATTAACCCAAGCATTTGGTCTGCAATTGTAATCGCACGTGTATTAAATTGATATGAACGCTGTGCTTGAATTAAATTTGTCATCTCTTTTGATACGTCAACATTCGACATTTCAAGTGCACCTTTTTGTATGCCGACTTGACGATTGGCACCTTGCAAATCTGTCAGTACCTGCGCTTGTGTGAAGCCAAGTGCATCCAGATTTTCCGGTAAACCAATGTATGTCCCGCCTTGCAGTTTTTCCATTACATTTGGTTTTTGCAGTTCAGAAATCCCAAGCTGGAATTTTAGCGGTGTGCCATTTTCATAGCTTGCCACTAACGAACCGTCTGAATCCATCGTAAAGCCTGTTACATTATCCGGGAATGTAATTGGCTGTCCATTTGCATCTGCTACTTGGTATCCATCACTATTTACAAGTGAGAGAATGCCAGGTTCAGTCTGTGTTACATAAAAGCTACCATTACGAGTATATGCAGTTCGCACGTCGCCTTCCGCATTTTGCATCAAAACGTTAAAATATTGGTTCTTCGTTGTTAAGGCAAAATCTAAATCGCGGTTTGTTACTTGCAGTGAGCCCTGCGTTTGATTCGATTGGATTAACCCGATCTGTGCACCGACACCATAACGAATGCCTACAGGTGTATCACGGACAGTGCGGTCTAATTCATCATTATTAAATTGCTGATACAGCATTTCCGTAAAATTTGCCTGCTGTGCTTTATAGCCTGTAGTATTGCTGTTTGCGATATTTGTACTGATTGTGTCTAACTGATGCTGTAGTTGAGATAATGTATTAGTCGCACTCACCATTGTACGTAACATTTCCCGCACCTCCTTAATTATACGAAAATTCGACAGCTAATGAAAATAATCGCTATTCCTTATTAATTAACTCGTCCAATTTCATTAACTGCTTTTTCCATGCTCTTATCATAGGCCTGCAGCACTTTTTGGTTTGCTTCAAATGCGCGGTATGCAGTCAAAAGATCTGTCATTGCTTTAGAAGCATCGACATTGGAGCCTTCTAAATATTGCTGCTGCATTGAAAACTGTACATTTGCCTGTCCATAGGCAGATGGTAGATCGACACCATCCAATGTATTAAATAACCCATTATCACGCTTTACAAGTACGTCCGGGTTTTCAGAAAATGCGACACCTAATGTTCCGATCTGTCCACCATTTTCGTCAAAAATCCCCCCGTCCGAACTGATGCGAATATTATCGTTATCAAATTGCAGTCGTTCCCCATTCGCATCCAGTACGAATAGTCCTTGAGGATTTACTAAGTTCCCCTGCCCGTCCAACGTGAAATTCCCGTTACGTGTATAGCTCTCTGTTCCGGATTCATTTTCTAACCGGAAAAAGATTTGTCCTGAATTTCCAGATGCTTCGTCAGTAGGCAACGAACTATTGATCAGTGCGATATCTGTATTTAAACCGGTTGAATAAATCTGACCTTGTGCTTGATTTGGCATTGTTTCCTGTAAATAAACACCCGCATTTACCGCACCAACCGGATTAAGATTCTTTACTGTAAATCCGTTTTCAGTCGGAATTGTTGTCGAATTCACTGCTGACATCAACATATCCGGAAAAGAACGAATTGTCGTTTGATCTGATTTAAAACCAGGTGTATTGGCATTGGCCATATTATTCGTTAAAATTTCAGTTTTACGTTGTTGTGCAACCATTCCTGTAGCAACTGTATAAAAACCTTTAAACACTCAATTCACCTCTAATTATGCCGTATTTATCATTTATCGGCAAAAAAATGATAATTATAAGTAATATAATTTATTTATTTACCGCGCGATCAATATTATCCAGCATAATCCCAGTCCCGACTGCTACACAGTCCATTGGGTTTTCTGCAACAAATACAGGGACTTTCAGCTCTTCGATTAACAGCTGATCGATGCCATGTAGTAACGCACCGCCGCCTGTTAATATAACGCCTCGATCAATGATATCGGCCGATAGTTCAGGGGGCGTTTTTTCTAGTACGTCCTTTGCTGCCTGTACAATCATAGCGACCGATTCACGCAATGCGTGCTCAATCTCTTCTGAATTGATGTCGATTGTTCGCGGTAAGCCCGTAACCATATCACGACCACGGATATCCATAGTATCATCGCGTCCGCCAGGGAACACTGTACCGATTGTTGTTTTGATATTTTCTGCTGTACGTTCGCCGATCAACAGCTTGTATTCTTTCTTTATGTATTGCAATATATCATTATCGAATACATCTCCAGCTACTTTAATCGATTCGCTCGTTACGATATCGCCCATTGATAATACTGCTACGTCTGTTGTACCTCCACCGATATCAACGACCATATTACCGCTTGGCTGGAAAATATCCATACCTGCACCGATTGCTGCAACTTTTGGCTCTTCTTCCAGATAAACTTTTTTGCCGCCTGATTTTTCAGCAGCTTCACGAATTGCTTTTTGCTCTACCGATGTAATATTTGTCGGACAGCAAATTAAAATGCGTGGCTTCGATAAGAAACCTTTAACATCCAATTTATTGATAAAATGTTTTAACATCGCTTCTGTTACATCAAAATCTGCAATTACGCCATCCTTCAATGGACGAATTGCGATAATATTCCCCGGTGTACGTCCTACCATCTGACGTGCCTCTTCACCGACTGCCAGTACTTTATTTGTTTTTTTATCGATTGCTACTACAGATGGCTCATTCAAAACAATCCCTTTGCCTTTTAAATGAATCAGCACGTTTGCAGTACCTAAATCAATCCCAATATCTTTAGAAAACATGTTTCATTATTCTCCTTCCGCCCATTTGAACATGTATACGATTCTATATATGTCTATCTTAGTTATTTTATCATATACAGTGTTGAATTACATCAATATTGTGGGAAGGATTTTCCTTTATAATGGTTTAAAATGGTAAAAATCTAAAGTAATAATCACTAAAAAAAGCATTTAGTTGTTATAAAAACAGACTAAATGCTTTTTTCTTGTTGCTTTGTTATCCACTTTTTACGTGTTGCTTCACCACCGCGTAAATGGCGAATCGATTTGTTATAGGTTAAAACTTGTTGTACTTGTAGCGCAAGTGGTTCATTCACTTGTTTTAGCCGCTCTGTCAAATCTTTGTGTACAGTACTTTTAGAGAATCCCGTCATTTTCGCGAGTGCACGTACGGTTTCACCTGTCTCTACCAACAGTTCACCCAAACGAACGCAGCGTTGCCGAATATGTTCGTGCACGTCCTCTCCCTCTCTACTTCAAATATCAATTACGCCTCGGCGTAATTGCGTCCAGATTTTTTTGAGTTCACTCAAAAAGCTCCCTTTAAAAATCTGTGACATCCGCCAGAGGCTTATCTTCATCCATCAGGTGTCGCAGACAACTGTTGGATGAAGATTAGAGCCTTGCTTCTTAATATTTCACCTTATGTGAGTAGGCTCTTAATTATTCGGAGTAGATTGAAGGATTCGTTGTTAACTTACTAAAAATATATCCGAATTCATCCATTTTGCTAAGTAATCAAAAGGATAAATATTTGTTCGGATCAACCAGTACACCATCTTCCATTACTTCAAAGTGTAAATGAACGCCAATGTTTGGATTCCATTCATTTTCTTGTGAAGTAGCAAGCTGATCGCCTTGTGAAACTTGATCGCCTTGTTTTACAAGAATATCTGCTACGGAGTTATAGCGTGTTTGCATACCATTTGGATGTGTAAGTGTAATGCTGTTGCCTGTAAATGCATCCATTTTTACTTCTGTCACTTCACCGCTCATTGCAGCAACAACTTCAAAAGGCTCGCTGTTAATTGCGATAGATACCCCTGTAGATGTTGTGAACACTTGATTAAATACAAGCAATGAGTTTTCGCGTGTTGCTTCATCTTTTGAGACGTCATAAAAATCTTGCAAAACCGTGACTTCATTTAAGTATTCTTCTTTGAATGGATACTTCAAAGTTTCCGTAACAGTCGCTGTCGTTGGAACAATCGATTGATCGGATGGCGCAGAAACTTCTTCCATCAGTTCCTGCTCGTTCTGACTTTCATACAATGCATTAAAACTAAAAATAACTGCAACAATCATTACTGCCATACCACCGTATACAGCCGGCCAAAACCACCGTCTTTGCATAACTGGTTTCTGAGAAGGCTTTTGTTTAACTTCTCTCATATTCATCACCTCAAATGGAAGTGTGTACAAGAAATTGGAAAGTTAAACATTATTTTTTACAATAATTTATCGATTTTAATGTTGTCGATGGATAGTAATGGGAAAGGATATTTTCCGCCGTTATTCCCCCCTGTGCCATCGCGTTTGCCCCATACTGGCTCATCCCTACCCCATGCCCGTATCCATAAGTTTTAATCGTTATACCGGTCGCTGTCGGTTCCCATGTGAAATTTGTGGAGCGTAAGTTTAAAAGTGTGCGCAGTTCTCTGCCCGACCATGTTTTTTTATGGATGGTAATTTGCTCGATGCGGTTCGTGTCATTTCGCTGCAGCTTTGCATTTTGAAGCTGAGCCCTTGAGAAATTCTGTTTGAGTTTTTTATTTATTTCATCAAATGTATACGTTGTCTGTTCTTGATTTAATTGTTCAGGCGAAGTGGTTGCTGTTAAGTAGGGAATCGGGTTTCCGCTATAGTTTTCCGCGGACTCGGTATATTGATAGGATGATGCATGAAACATGGCTGTAATCAGTTCATCATTATAAGTAAGAATTTGGTAGGCGGTTTGTTTGACGGCTTCAGTTATTTTTTCTTCATTTTCCGCAAAAGTAGTTTTCCATTTTTCTTCTCGCAATTCCTGATCATTGTAAACTTGATGTGCTGTCGTTGTGAGAATCGGCTTTTTCCCATAATCCGTCTGCTTTAATACATAAGTTCGGGAGGCGATCGCTTGGGCTTTTAATGCTTCCACATGAAAACTAGCCGGCATTTCCCCTGCAATTACTCCAACTAAATAGTCTTCAATTGGAACGTCAGTATTATTCACTTTAATAAATAAAGGACAAGAAGTAGATTCCGTTGGCTCAGTAATGGAGGTTTGTTTCTTAGACTTTAAAGTGAACGGGACTAAAAACAATAGGACGCCAATGATAAAATAAATGATAATTTTTTTCATGAGACAGTATATGAGCGTGCAAGAAGAATATGAGTTCATTTCGGAGAGAGAATTTCTAGTTTTCGTGGAATCGGATTTGGGGCGGGATTCTAGGGTAAGAGAGCTGCAAGTCCTCTACGTTTAAGTAGGTTTATTCTACTTTAATAGCGGCGGGGTCTTCTTTTGACGTGAGTTGTTCTCTATTACTGCCGGAACTTTCTACTTTAGTAGCGGCAGGTTCTACTTTCTCCGTGAACAGCTCTGCTTTCTCACTAAAACTTTCTAACTCCCAAAATTTCCTGTTTCACTCCCCCTCTAAAACGTAAAAAAGCATCCAAGTAAGCCCAATCTTCGCTTCCTGAATGCTTGATACGTTTATATGAATCTAGCTATTAAACAGTTACAACGATTTCTTGTAACACTTCTTCTTCTAAATCGATGCGCTCGATCTTTGCACCTAATGAAGCTAGTTTTTTGTGGAAATCCACATAGCCACGGTCTAAATGGTGTAACTTTGTAACACGTGTTACACCTTCAGATACTAGGCCAGTTAAAATTAGTGCTGCTGCTGCACGTAAATCTGTCGCTGACACTTCAGCACCTTGAAGTTTTTTGCCGCCTTCAATAAATACAGAACGCCCTTCGATCTTTGCGTCTGCATTCATGCGACGGAATTCTTCAACATGCATGAAACGATTTTCGAAAACTGTTTCAGTGATGATACTAGTTCCGTTTGCCGTTAGCATTAATGCCATCATTTGTGATTGCATATCTGTTGGGAAACCTGGGTGTGGCATCGTTTTAATATCAACTGCTTTTAATGGGTCATTTGCGCGCACACGGATACCTTCATCTTCTTCGATAACTTCTACGCCCATTTCACGCATTTTTGCAGTTAGTGCTGTCATATGCTCTGGTACAGCGTTTTCAATTAATACATCTCCGCGAGTAATTGCTGCCGCTACCATAAATGTACCGGCTTCAATACGGTCTGGAATAATATAATGTTCGCAACCTTTTAATTCCTTAACGCCTTCGATACGAATCGTATCAGTACCGGCACCAATGACACGGCCACCCATTGCGTTAATAAAGTTTGCCAAATCTACTATTTCAGGCTCTTTCGCTGCATTTTCGATAATAGTCGTCCCTTTTGCTAAAGATGCTGCTGTCATAATGTTTTCAGTAGCCCCAACACTTGGGAAGTCTAAATAGATTTCTGCGCCTTTTAGTTCACCTTTTAATTTTGCTTCGACATAACCATGTCCAAAGGAAATCTCGGCACCCATAGCTTCGAAGCCTTTTAAATGAAGTTCGATTGGACGAGATCCAATTGCACAGCCGCCTGGTAATGCTACACGTGCATAGCCATTACGTGCCAATAGTGAACCCATTACTAAAATGGATGCACGCATTTTACTTACAAACTCAAATTGCGCTTCACTTGATAGCTTCATAGAGGCATCAATCATCATTTCATTTTTCTCGACATCATATTCGACAATCGCATTTAAACTTTTTAACACTTCACCAATCGTACCGACATCTGCTAAGTTTGGTACATCTTTAATCATATTTTTATCTTTAGAAGCTAATAGAGAAGCAGCTAAAATCGGTAAAACAGCATTTTTTGCGCCTTCAACGCGTACTGTGCCTTTTAGCGTCTGACCCCCAGTAACAATAATTCTCTCCACAATTCGTCCCTCCGAATTCAATTCTCATATAATAAAGGAATAAGTTCAATTAAACTTAAATTATTTTAAACTTCATTTGACTCAATTTACACACAAAAATATACTACATTTATTAGGGCTGTAATTCAAGCACCCAAATTACTATTTTAATCTAATTTGTTTGAAAAGGCTATTAAATTATAATACGCAGCGCAACTATTTAGTGTGAATAGACAAATTTTCACAAAAAAGTACCTTCCTAAAAGTAACTACCCAAATAATATAACTTTGCAAACCTCAATATTTCCTAGGAAATTTTTATTTCTTGTAGCGGAAAACAAACGTTTATTCCCCTTTACAAGAAATAAAACTAAAGATATTTCCTGTACTAATTAAAAATATAGGGAATTGTCTGCGACCAGTTTAAAAAGTTTAAAAAGAAATCCGCCACAATTGAACCAATAACAATACTCGACAAAATATAAAAGAGCTGAATTTGAAAAGTCTTTCCCTTTTTAAATAATTGTTCTATTCTTAGTCCTTGTAATGCATAAAGGGCAATTCCTATAAATATAATATATGCTAACACATTAACGATTGCTTGTTGGCCAGCCTCTACATATAAATCCATTTTACCCGCTCCTTTTAAACACTTTATCCCAAATGATGGCGACCTGTGCTCCAAACTGTTTAACTTCTAAAATTTTTCATGTCCATAAAAAAAGCAGGCAGAAAGAATCTGCCCGCTTGTATACATTAGATATTACCCTCATGAACATTGATACGATTCATCGCACGTTTTAAAGATAATTCAGCGCGTGTGAAATCGATGTCATCTTGTTTCTTTTGAAGGCGACCTTCAGCACGAGCTAAAGCTTCTTTAGCACGGGCAATATCGATCGAAGAAGCAACTTCTGCAGAAGGAGCTAAAATCGAGATTTTTTCAGGGCGAACTTCAATGAAACCACCGCTAACCGCTGCGACATCTGTAGTGCCGTCTGCTTTTTTAAGCTTCACAGAACCAATTGTTAGTGGAGCAACCATAGGAATATGGCCAGCTAAGACACCAATTTCACCTGAAGTCGTTTTAGCGATTACCATCGTTACTTCTGAATCGTATACTGAGCCGTCGGGAGTGACAATATTGACTGTAACTGTCTTCATATTTTTTCCTCCTCGTCAGCTAATTAGACTTGTACGCCCATTTCTTTAGCTTTCGCCACTACTTCGTCAATAGAACCAACTAGACGGAAAGCATCTTCTGGTAAGTGATCCCATTTGCCATCAAGGATTTCCTTGAATGAACGAACAGTTTCTTTTACAGGTACATAAGAACCTTTTTGACCAGTGAATTGCTCTGCTACGTGGAAGTTTTGAGATAAGAAGAACTGGATACGACGAGCACGTTCAACTGTTTTCTTATCTTCGTCACCTAGCTCATCCATACCTAAGATAGCAATGATATCTTGTAGTTCACGGTAACGTTGGATTGTACGTTGAACACCAGTAGCTATTGCGTAATGTTCTGGACCAACGATTTCTGGTGATAATGCACGAGAAGTTGAAGCTAGTGGGTCTACCGCTGGATAGATACCCATTTCAGATAATTTACGCTCAAGGTTAGTTGTAGCATCTAAGTGGGCGAAAGTTGTAGCCGGAGCCGGGTCAGTATAGTCATCGGCTGGTACGTAAATCGCTTGGATCGAAGTTACAGAACCTTTTGTAGTAGATGTGATACGCTCTTGTAATTTACCCATTTCTGTAGCAAGTGTTGGTTGGTAACCTACCGCTGAAGGCATACGACCTAATAGGGCAGAAACCTCAGAACCTGCTTGTGTGAAACGGAAAATGTTGTCGATGAATAAAAGTACGTCTGCACCTTGTTCATCACGGAAGAACTCAGCCATTGTTAAACCAGTTAAAGCTACACGCATACGTGCTCCTGGTGGCTCATTCATTTGACCGAATACCATCGCTGTTTGTTTGATTACGCCTGAATCTGTCATTTCGAAGAATAAGTCGTTACCCTCACGAGTACGCTCACCTACACCTGCGAATACAGAAATACCTGCGTGCTCTTGTGCGATGTTGTTGATTAATTCTTGGATTAATACTGTTTTACCTACGCCGGCACCACCGAATAGACCGATTTTACCACCTTTGATGTATGGTGCTAATAAGTCTACTACTTTGATACCTGTTTCTAGGATTTCTACAGTAGTTGATAATTCATCGAATGTTGGAGCTTCGCGGTGAATTGAATCACGACGAACTTCAGCAGGAATTTCTTCACCTAAGTCGATAACCTCACCAAGTACGTTAAATACGCGACCTAATGTAGCTTCACCAACTGGTACTGAGATTGGTGCTCCTGAGTTTGTTACTTCTGCTCCACGTTGTAAACCGTCAGTAGATGACATGGCAATCGTACGAACAGAATCGTCACCTAAGTGAAGCGCTACTTCTAATGCAAGAGTAGTTGGAGCTTCGTTAGGACGTTCAATTGTAACTGTTAATGCGTTATAAATTGCTGGTAATTGACCATTAGCAAACTTTACGTCTACTACTGGACCCATTACTTGAAGAACGTGTCCTTTGTTCATTACTTTGTACCCTCCTATCGTATTCTTATACGACATTGGTGAGCGCGCCCTATTCTAAGGCAGCAGCTCCACCAACGATTTCTGTAATTTCTTGTGTAATCGCCGCTTGACGTGCACGGTTATATTGTAGAGAAAGGTCTGCAATAAGATCGTTTGCATTGTCTGTAGCGTTTTTCATTGCTGTCATACGCGCTGAATGTTCACTCGCTTTTCCGTCTAAAATCGCGCCGTAAATTAAGCTTTCCGCATATTGTGGAAGTAATACTTCTAAAATGGCTTCGCCTGATGGCTCAAATTCATAAGAAGCATTGCTTGTTGAAGGTGCAATGTCAGTTAGAGGAAGAACTTTTTTCATAGTCACTTCGTTTTGAATTGCAGATACGAAGTGATTGTAGTACATATAAAGTTCATCATACGTACCATCAATGAACATACCAACAGCATTACGAGCGATTTCTTTAATATCAGCAAATGACGGTTGGTCCGGTAGAGCCACGACATCTGCGATAACATTGTGTCCACGCTTTACAAAGTAATCACGAACAACACGACCTACTACTAAAACAACGTACTCATCTTTAGACTTGTGACGTTTATCAATAGTGCTTTGAACTTGACGTAAGATGCTTGAGTTGTAAGCACCTGCCAGACCACGGTCAGAACCGATGACTAAGTAAGCAGTTTTCTTAACAGGACGAGAAGTTAACATTGGATGTCCGCTGTCTTTTGTACCTGTTGCGATTGCGCCTACTACGTCCTGGATTTTTTCCATGTATGGAACGTAAGACTTAGCGTTTTGTTCTGCACGACGTAACTTTGAAGAAGAAACCATCTGCATCGCTTTCGTAATTTGTTTCGTTGACTTTGTAGAGTTAATACGACCTTTAATTTCGCGTAAGTTTACCACTGGTATTTCACCACCTTTAGATTTTTATCAAGCTCTTATTAAAAAAGAGTTGTCCAGTTTTCCACGCTACAGTAATGTGCGTGAAAAACCGTTCAATTCTTACTCAGATTTAGCGAAAGTCTTTTTGAACGCATTAATAGCTTCAACATACTCTGCGTCTGGAGCAAGTTCTTTAGTTGTACGAACATGATCTAAAACATTTGTGTGGTTTGTATCTAACCAGCTTAAGAATTCGTTTTCGAAACGAACGATGTCTTGTACTGGAATATCATCTAAGTGACCTTTAGTTAATGCATAAAGGATCGCAACTTGTTTTTCAACTTTAAGTGGTTTGTTTAAGTCTTGTTTTAAAACTTCAACAGTACGTTTACCACGCTCTAATTTAGCAAGTGTGATTGCGTCTAAGTCAGAACCGAACTGAGCGAATGACTCTAACTCACGGAATGCTGCTAAGTCAAGACGTAATGTACCCGCTACTTTTTTCATCGCTTTGATTTGTGCAGAACCACCTACACGTGATACTGATAAACCAGCGTTGATCGCAGGACGTACACCAGAGTTGAATAAGTCAGATTGTAAGAAGATTTGACCATCTGTGATTGAGATTACGTTTGTTGGGATATATGCAGAGATATCGCCCGCTTGCGTTTCTACGAATGGAAGCGCTGTAATCGAACCGTTTTTGTATGTTTCGTTTAACTTCGCAGCACGCTCAAGTAGACGGCTGTGTAAGTAGAATACGTCACCAGGGTAAGCTTCACGACCTGGAGGACGGCGTAGAAGAAGTGAAAGTTCACGGTATGCTGATGCTTGTTTAGTTAAGTCATCATACACGATTAATACGTGCTTACCATCTAACATGAATTCTTCTGCCATAGATACACCTGCGAAAGGAGCAAGGTATAGTAATGGAGCTGGTTGTGATGCAGATGCAGTTACAACGATTGTGTAATCTAATGCACCGTGCTTACGGAAAGTTTCAACTACGTTACGTACAGTTGATTCTTTTTGACCAATTGCAACGTAGATACAGATCATATCTTCGCCTTGTTGGTTTAAGATTGTATCGATCGCTACAGATGTTTTACCAACTTGACGGTCACCGATGATTAACTCACGTTGACCACGACCGATTGGTACTAAAGCGTCAATCGCTTTGATACCTGTTTGTAATGGCTCATGTACTGATTTACGTGCCATTACACCGAAAGCTGGACTTTCGATTGGACGAGATTTTGTTGTGTTGATTGGACCTAATCCATCCACTGGCATACCAAGTGGGTTTACAACACGGCCAATTAGTGCTTCACCAACTGGTACTTCCATAATACGACCTGTACGACGAACCTCATCGCCTTCTTTGATGCCTAGGTAGTCTCCTAAAATTACGATACCAACGTTACCTTCTTCTAGGTTTTGTGCCATACCCATAACACCGTTTGAGAACTCTAAAAGCTCTCCAGCCATGGCGTTGTCGAGGCCATGAGCACGAGCGATACCGTCACCAACAGTGATAACTGTACCTACTTCGCTTACTTTTAATTCCGATTGATAACCTTCAATCTGCTGTTTAATCAGACTGCTGATTTCTTCAGCTTTGATGCCCATGTATGTTCACCTCTCACATTTCTTAAGATTTAGCCAACTAATGTTCGTTTTAAGTCCTCTAGCTTAGACGCTACAGTGCTGTCGAAAATATAGTTGCCGATTTGAACGCGTACGCCACCAATTAATGACGCATCGATAATGTTTGTAATGTTAAGTTGCCCTTTGCCGACTAACTTGCCGAAAGCAGCAGAAATTTCTGCACGTTCGCCATCAGTTAACTCACGCGTTGAGTAAACTTTTGCATCTGCAGTGCCTTGAGCGGCAGCTGACAATGCTTGATACTGGTCTGCAACAGCAGTTAATTCGTTTAAACGTTTCTTTTCGATTAAGAATTGAACCATATTCACAACGATTGGCTGTGCACCCGTTAGAATTTGAGCGATAAGCTCTTTCTTACGATCAGTAGAAATTTTCGGAGCAGTAAGTAAAGCCATAAACTCTTCGTTCGTAGCCAATACTGTTTTGATCTCACGTAAATCTGCACCTACTTCAGCAAGAAGGTTGTTGCTTAATGCTAATTCGTAAATTGCTTGAGCATAGCGATTTGCTACAGTCGATTGACTCATTTCGCTTCGCCTGCCTTCGCAATCGTTTCTTTAATTAATGCGCTATTGTCTGCTTCAGAAATTTCTTTCCCAAGAACTTTAGACGCAGCAAGTACTGATAATGAAACTACTTCTTCACGTACAGCAGCGATTGCTTTTTCTCTTTCTGCTTCGATATCACGAACAGCAGATTCTTTTAGACGGTTCGCTTCAGCGCGTGCAGTTACCACGATTTCTTCGCGAGTTGCTTCGCCTTGCTTTTTAGCGTTCTCAATAATTGATTGCGCTTCAGTGCGAGCTTCCTTAAGAAGGCTCTTTTGTTCTTCTAATAGTGCTTGTGTTTCTTTTTTAGCTTTTTCAGCTGCATCGATTCCGCTTGCAACCAGCTCTTCACGCTCGCGCATGATACCCATTAAAGGACCCCAAGCGAACTTTTTAAGAAGTGCCATTAAACCTAAGAAAATCACTAACGTCGCAATTGCATCACCTAAGTTGAGTCCAGTTGCGCCTGCACCTAGTGCAAGATAGTCTAAAAACACGATTGTTTCACTCCCTTCAAGAGCTTGAATTAAATCTATATTTTGTCATACTTTTTGTTCGTATTTAATATTACATAAATAGGGTATATCTTTTATACACAAAACTAATGGCGAAGGGTTTCAAAAGAAGTCTACTTCGCCACTGGATTTAATAATCTTAATGAAGACTATTGGTTCATTACGATGAATGCGATTACTACTGCGATGATCGGTAATGCTTCTACTAACGCTACCCCGATGAACATTGTAGTTTGAAGTGCGCCACGTGCTTCTGGTTGACGAGCGATACCTTCTACTGTTTTTGAAACGATTAAACCGTTACCAATACCTGCACCTAGTGCTGCTAAACCGATTGCGATTGCTGCTGCTAATAAACCTACTGAACCTACCATTTGATAATATCCTCCTTGGATGTTGTAATTTTTTTTGGTTCAAATCACCGCACTACATTGAATGCGGAAACTTATAATTAATGGTCTGTACTCACTTTGTGAGCCATGTAAACCATCGTTAACATAGTGAAAATGAAAGCTTGGATAAACCCGATGAAAATCGAGAATCCCATCCACGCCATCATAGGTACGATTGCACCGAAGAAACCAAACGCACTTGAAACTGCTAAACCAGTTAGTAACGTTAGTAAAATCTCACCGGCGTAAATGTTACCGTAAAGACGTAGACCAAGAGTTAACGTATTTGCAAACTCTTCAATAACTTTTAACGGGAACATAAATGACATTGGTTGGAAGAATGTTTTAGCATAACCGCCTGTACCTTGCATTTTCACGCCATAATACTGTGTTAATACTAGAACCATCGAAGCTAATGTCATTGTTACGACTGGATCGGCTGTTGGTGATTTCCACCATAAATCACTGCCGTAAGCAATACCACCCATTGGTAAACCAAGTAAGTTGGACACTGCAATGAACATGATTAATGTAATCCCTAGAATGTGGAAGCGTCCACCAGTTTTCCAGTCCATGTTACTCTTAATAATATTTTTCACGAAATCCATAATCCATTCCATGAAGTTCTGCATACCAGTCGGTTTTAACGCAAGTGTACGTGTTGAAACAAACGCGATAATAAATACGATGACTGCAGCTACTAAGAGAGTTAGTACTGTAGATAAGTTGAAAGTAAGCGTCATAAAGCCTAAATCCAAATGTAGCTCTGGAGCTGTATGATCCATTTTTGCATTCACCTCTCTTTCAAATGCACCTTAGTGGCTTTTTATATGATGTACTACTCTTTCTACTACTAAAAAGATGTACGGAATCATCAGCCCAATGACCGTGCTTATTAAGTGAAAATATTGTGGCAACGATATTGCGATTGCGACTGCGGCAACACCTGATCCAAAGCGAAGCGCTGTACCGATAGATGCTACTTTTGTCCCTTCACTAATGGAACGGTCAAATTTTTCCATACGTCGAAGTAAAATCCAAAAATTATACGTACCAAAGAACGCACCTAGGGCTATACCAGCAAATATAGAATCATATGGCGAAAATCCCCAGCCTAACGTACAAACAGCAAGCAAAAAAAAGAACGCTTTCTTCTGCATTGCAAAAACGTGATGCAAATTTAGCATTGGCAGTTAATCTCCTGAAACTTTTTTCGAGTAAAGAAAGTGTTCATCGACCATTAAATGAATTTAAAACGTAGTAAATGCACTACAAAATTAGAGGCCATTACAAGTAGTAAATAATTTCCACTTCAGGAAAATTCCATAGTGAACATTCATTTCATACTTCTAAGTGTCTCTTAATCTTAACGGACTTCATCCAGACGCATAGAACGTTGCAAATTGACGAGTTTCGTTTCAACTGTCAATCTAGTAGAAACTTGATATAACAAGCGTTTCAACGTCTTTTGACTAGGCGAAACTCTTATCATTCTTACCCTTTGTAAGCATACAATAGGGGGTTTTTGATGTCAATTAGTAATGGTGAAAAACTTCACATAGATACATTCCTTGTCAAATTGTTGACAAATTTGTGTATAGTTATGCATAAATATTTTTTGCATTTTTTCACTAACGCTAAAATTCGCTATTTCATGCGTTTTTTCCATCACGTTACACTTTTTATATCCAAGAAAAAATTTTTCGGCAATAATAGTTGTTTTTCTACTTGACAACAGGGGATAAATCCTATCCCCTGTTTTTCGTTTCTAAAATTAGTAAATTTCAGTACTATTTTATATTATCGCGTTTGTGCTTTTTCGATAATTTCTTCTACTAACTGTTTTTGAGCAAATTTCAGTAATGCTTCCACGATTCGCTCTGAAGCATATCCATCTCCATACGGATTCGATGCATGTGCCATCGCTTCATAAGCCTCGTCATTTATTAATAATTCCTTTGCCATCTTGTAGATAACTTCCTCATCTGTACCCGCAAGTTTCAACGTACCTGCCGCAATCCCTTCAGGACGCTCTGTCGTATCACGTAAAACCAGTACCGGCTTCCCTAACGATGGCGCTTCTTCTTGAACACCGCCAGAATCCGTTAAAATCATGTAAGAGCGGGCAGCGAAATTGTGAAAATCAAATACTTCCAACGGTTCAATTAAATGAATACGCGGGTTGTCTCCTAAAATTTCATTGGCTACTTCGCGTACTGCAGGATTCATGTGCACCGGGTAAACAACCTGAACATCATCATGCTCGTTCAACAGACGCATAATTGCACGGAACATATTACGCATTGGCTCACCTAGATTTTCACGACGGTGTGCAGTTAGTAAAATCATACGGTCAGAACCGATTTTTTCAATAACCGGATGTGTGTAGTGGTCACTGACTGTTGTTTTTAATGCATCAATTGCCGTGTTACCAGTTACGAAAATCGCCTCTGCCGGTTTATTTTCCTTTAACAGGTTTGCACGAGATTGCTCAGTTGGCGCAAAATGCAGATCTGCCATTACACCTGTCAACTGACGGTTCATCTCTTCAGGATAAGGTGAATATTTTTGACCTGTACGAAGTCCTGCTTCAACATGTCCAATGGCAATTTGATTGTAGAAAGCCGCCAGACTTCCAACAAAAGTTGTCGCCGTATCACCATGTACCAATACGATATCAGGCTTCGCTTCTTTCATTACTCGATCAAGCCCTAAAAGTGCATTTGTCGCTACATCTACTAATGTTTGACGGTCTTTCATAATATTTAAATCATAATCCGGTGTAATTTCAAAAGTCTCCAACACTTGGTCAAGCATTTGACGGTGCTGAGCCGTTACAGTAACAATCGATTCAATTTGTTCCGGATGCTTTTCCAGTTCCAGCACAAGAGGCGCCATTTTAATTGCTTCCGGACGTGTTCCAAAAATCGTCATAACTTTAAACTTCTTCGTCATTATTCTTTCTCCTTGTCTAATCTATAATTAATTCTCTCACTTGCCGTATTAATAGAAAACGCCCGCAACTGCTTACGGACGTCTCGTTTATTTATTATTTTGTTCCGAATAAACGATCCCCGGCATCACCCAAACCTGGTACGATATAGCCATGATCATCCAATTTTTCGTCTAGAGATGCAATGTAAATATCTACATCAGGGTGTAATTTCTGTATTTCTTCCACACCTTCTGGAGCTGCGATCAGACACATAAATTTGATGCTTTTTGCGCCGCGTTTTTTCAGTGAATTGATCGCTTCTACAGCTGATCCACCCGTTGCTAACATCGGGTCAACAATAATGAAGTCACGTTCTTCCACATCTGCTGGAAGTTTCGCATAATATTCTACTGGCTTTAATGTTACCGGGTCACGGTAAAGACCAATATGACCTACTTTTGCAGCAGGAATTAATTTTAATACGCCATCTACCATTCCGATACCCGCACGTAAAATTGGGACAATCGCCATTTTCTTCCCAGATAATACTTTTGCCTTCGCCTTCGTAACAGGTGTGTCCACTTCAATTTCTTCTAGTGGTAAATCCCGAGTAATTTCAAAAGCCATTAATGTTGCTACTTCATCAACTAACTCCCGGAATTCTTTTGTTCCTGTTTCTTTATCTCGAATATAAGTTAACTTATGTTGGATTAATGGGTGGTCAAATACGTATACTTTACTCACGTTGACATCTCCTAACTGTTGTTTATCTAAAATAGTATAACAGAAAATAAAGTTAACGAAAACTATGACAGGAATGTTTTAAAAATTGCCCTTTTTATAACACAAAAATAGAACAAATATATACTCATTTAGGATTCGCTTGCAGTTGCCTATCTATTCGTTATTTCTTCTAATAAAAAAGCCCTCTATTTACATATTGTAAATAGAGGGCTTCAACTCAATTATGCGTATAGAGGATATTTTGCTGTAAGTGCTTCAACACGTTTGCGCGCTTCTTCTTTTACTGCTGCATCTTCATGATTTTTAAGAACTGAAGCGATAATTTTCCCTACTTCGATTACATCTTCTTCTTTGAAACCGCGAGAAGTTACAGCTGCTGTACCTACACGGATACCTGATGTAACGAATGGTGATTCTGTGTCGAATGGAATTGTGTTTTTGTTTGTTGTAATGGCAACTTCATCCAATACATGCTCAGCTACTTTACCTGTTAACCCTAAAGATTTCACATTTAATAGAAGTAAGTGGTTATCCGTACCGCCTGATACGATTTCAACACCTTCATCCACTAAAGATTTTGCAAGTGCAGCTGCATTTGCTTTAATTTGTTTTGCGTATTCTTTAAATTCCGGTTGTAATGCTTCACCGAAAGATACTGCTTTTGCAGCGATGACATGCATTAGTGGACCGCCCTGAATACCTGGGAATACTGATTTATTTAATTCTTTTTCCCATTTTTCATCATTAGTTAAAATCATACCGCCACGAGGACCACGTAAAGTTTTATGAGTTGTAGTCGTTACGAAATCTGCATACGGTACTGGATTTTGGTGCTCGCCTGCTGCTACTAAGCCGGCAATATGCGCCATATCAACCATGAAATATGCGCCAACTTCATCCGCGATTTCACGGAACTTTGCAAAGTCGATTGCACGAGGATAAGCTGATGCACCAGCAACGATTAATTTCGGCTTTGATTCCAATGCTTTTTGGCGAACATCTTCATAATCTATTAAGTTTGTATCTTCTGTTACACCGTACTCTACGAAGTTATATAGAATACCTGAGAAGTTTACTGGTGAACCATGTGTTAAGTGACCACCGTGTGATAAGTTCATACCAAGTACTGTATCACCAGGTTTTAAAATTGTATGGTAAACTGCCATGTTCGCTTGTGCACCTGAGTGTGGCTGTACGTTAACATATGCCGCACCGAATAATTCCTTTGCACGGTCACGCGCAATGTTTTCCACTACGTCTACATGTTCACAACCGCCATAATAGCGTTTGCCAGGATAACCTTCTGCATATTTATTTGTTAAATATGAACCTTGTGCTTCCATTACAGCTTCCGATACGAAGTTTTCTGATGCGATTAGTTCGATGTTTGTGTTTTGACGTTTTTTCTCTAATAAAATTGCGTCTAAAATTGCCTTGTCTTGTCCTGCTAATTTTTCAAATGCCATTTTCAAATCCCCCTAAATTTACTTCCGAATCGCTCGGAGTTTCCAAGTTAAATGATATATGTAACGTTAAGGTGTTACGGTATATTGCGCACGTTCTCCACCGATAAGTTTCGGACGTGTTGTCGCCAACGTAATAACTGCATTGCCTAATTGCTTAACAGATGTTCGTATAGGTACAGCAACTGCTTTTAAATGCATGCCGATTAATGTTTGACCGATATCTATCCCGTAATGTGCTTGGATGGTTTCCACAATTACAGGTTCATCCATTTGTGTAAAGGCGTATGCAGACATGGAGCCACCTGCTGTACGGACAGGAATGACCGAAACAGGTTCTAAATGGTACATTTTAGCGGCTGCAGCCTCAAGTGTTAAAGCACGGTTAATATGCTCGCAGCCTTGGAAAACTAAGTGAATTTTATGTCTTTGCGCGAATATTGAAAATTCTTCGTACAGAACTTGCGCAACATCGAGTGCACCAGCTGTTCCAATCTTCTCACCCATCACTTCCGATGTGGAACAGCCGATGACAAATAGCTGACCTTCAGAAAACTTCACTTGTTGCTCAAATTCGGATAATGCTTGCGCTAAATCTTTTTGCAAATCGTGTAAGTTTGTCATTGAATCACCATCTGTTACCCTTCTTCGATTTCGGTAATCTTTTCAACACGGCGAATATGACGACCGCCTTCAAACTGTGTATCCAACCAAGTCGCAACAATCTCGCGTGCCAGCCCTGGACCAATTACACGCTCACCCATTGCTAAAACGTTCGAGTCATTGTGACAACGTGTTGCTTTTGCCGAGAACACGTCATGTACAAGTGCACAACGAATCCCTTTAAATTTGTTTGCAGCAATTGAAATTCCAATGCCTGTTCCGCAAATTAAAATCCCTCTGTCAAATTCCCCTGCAGCTACTCGCTCAGCTACTGGACGTGCATAGTCCGGGTAATCTACCGACTCGTCCGTTTGTGGACCAAAGTCTTCATAACTGATTGACATTTCATCAAGTAGTGACATGATCTCTTTACGTAAATTATTCCCGCCGTGATCTGAAGAAATTGCAATTTTCATGAAGATCCCTCCTGCCTTGTTTTTGTTTACTTATTATATTCACCATCAGTGTACCATTTATTCCGGAAGATTAACACGTCTTTTCCTAATAACTTTCAAAATACATGCAAAAATACGAATAATAATTAAAGAATTATACTATATCGTTAACATTCTGGTGATATTCCCTTATATTTTCATCATTAATTACTTCAATGTTCAGCTTTACGTGGGTTTGTTAAATTGAAAAGGCTTTGGCCAATTAGTTTTCAATAAAAAAGACCGCTCAGATTAGGAGCGGGTCTTTAACAATTATTGTAGCGATAAAATATATTCGGCTACCTCTTCTTCTTCACCATCTGCTGTACCAGGTGGCATTGCACCTTTACCATTGACTAGTACATCAACAATTTCCTCTTTTGATAAAGAAGTGTTCGTTAAGTCCGGTCCCATTGCTCCCGTTAAATCTCCGCCATGACACCCTACACAACTGGCATTTGCCACTTTTTCACCTGCCGAGACATCTGTAGTTTCAGCTGAGTCCGTTCCTCCTGATGATTCAGTGGATTCGGCTGGTGTTGAGTCAACTGAATCTGTAGTATTCTCATCCTCTGCGTCTCCACATCCAGCCAGACCCGCTACAACTACACCCATCAGTAACCAGTACTTCATCTTGTTCAATATAAATCCCCCCAGGACTAATTATTGTAAACAATAGTGTACCATACCCAGCCTTTTTATTTTTGAAACGAGTTCATGATTTTGTAAGCTTGGTAATGATTATTAGAACATTTACTTCGGATATTAGAAGGTCGACAGTGTTTAGTTGAACATTTATAACCTTTATTAGAAAATCAGTGAAGGATTTTAGAACAATCACCCAATATATTAGAAGATCCACTTTTTATTAGAACTTTACCGCGGCTATTAGACAATCTCCCCTTCTTATTAGAAAACCTTCATTGAAATGCGCTTCCCTCAATAAAAAATACCTAACAGATAAACATGCCCGTTTACCCATCAGGTATTTTAAATTCTATATTTTAATCTACTGTGCGCGGTCGAATTGTTGAATCATTCGATAAAGCTCTGCAGATTGTTGTTTTAAATTGCTTGCCAGTTCTTCTACTTGCTTGATCGCTTCGGCCTGTTCAAGTGAAGCAGATGTTACTTCCTGTGCACTCGCAGAAGTTTGCTCGGCAATTGCCGCCACTTCCTGTGATTGATGTGACGTATGTTCAATATTTTTCATTTGCTTTGCGACTAATTCTGAAATTTGGACAACATCATCGGCCATTTCATAAACAGATTTTGTCATACCTTCAACTGCTGAAGTCGTTTCAGAAACACGTGATGATTCATTTACCGCAAATGATACTTGTTCGTTCATCTGTTTTACTACAACTGAAACATTTTGCTGCATCGTGTGGATCAATGTTGTAATCCCCTGCACAGCGCTGGCACTTTCATCCGCCAAACCACGGACTTCCTCTGCAACAACCGCAAAGCCCTTACCATGCTCACCTGCTCGTGCAGCTTCAATCGATGCGTTTAGAGCAAGCAAATTTGTTTGTCCTGCGATATCGCCTACTAAACTTATAATCCGTTCAATCTGCTCGGCATTTTTTTCCAGCTCGCGAATATTTACTAGTGAATTTTCATTATCTGTTGCGATTTTTTTAATACTGTTTACAACACCATGGATCGAATCTGTTGTAGACGTTAAATTTGTTAATAGATTTTTTGAACGACTTGCTGTATGTAGTGCTTTATTGTTCACTTCTGCGGCTAATGCGCGAACTTCTTCAATTGCTTCCACTGTTTCTTGAATGGCAACTGCCGAAGATTCAGCCCCTAATGAAATTTGACTAATATTGCTTGTAATTTGCTCGGCGTTGTTCGTAACAGAAATACTTTCTTCCGACAATTTCAAAATCGTTTCATCGGTTGACTTGTAATTGTCTTCAATGCCGTTTACCATCTTGCGCAAATTAAATACCATCGTTTGAAATGCCTCTGCTACAGAGCGAATTTCATCATTTGTTTTTGGCATTTCGACATCTTGTCCGATTTTACCTTCCGCTACATGGTTTGCACTGCGTTCCAATTGCTGCAACGGGCGAACAATGACTAAACCGAATACAGCTGCTAATGCACATGACCAAAAGATTCCCAATAAATAGGTAATAATCTGAAATACGCTTGTGCTTGTCGATTCAAAAAACATTGGATGTAAAAATTCGATAAATACAAAACTGCAAGTGTAGGTAATCAGCGCTAGTATCCCGACGAACAATATGAGCTTCCGGCGCAAACTAAAGATCTTTTTCTGAGAGTTCATGTTAAATTTTATCCTCCAATTTCAATTTAGTTTCCAGCTTATTAATTGCTTCGTTCAATTGCTCATACGTTTGTTCATATACTTGCAGGTTTCCACCGAATGGATCTTGAATATCAAGCCCTGTTTCCATTGCTACATATTCATTTAACGTAAACGTTTTATGTGCCGCTTCACCTACTAAACGAAGGACCATTTCTTTATGAGCGGTCGTCATCGTTAAAATCAAGTCCGCCCATTGTGCATCTTCTACCGTAAATTGGGATGAACGGTGCGATTGCGCAATATTTTTCCTGTGTAATATTTCCTTTGCGTTCAGGGACATGTCACTGCCTTCGTGCGCATAAATACCTGCTGAACGCACAGTAATATTCTCATAGTTTTTTGCTTGTAAAATTGCTGCTGCCATAGGACTTCTACATGTGTTGCCTGTACAAATAAAATAAATATTAATGTTCCTCACACCCTCTAATTTACCATTTTAGTAGCATCACACTCATAATAATCAGGAGGATTCCTGCTACTTTTTTTAATGCATTATTTTTAAAAATTGGCGATTTTTGCGCTATAACCAATGCAGCATACGACAATATAAATGTTGATAGGCCGGCACTAATAACAAAAACATATTTTTGTAAATTTAGCATACCAAAAGATAGGCTAACTGAAAAGGTGTCAATACTTGCAAAGATCGCAATTATCGGTAGTGACATTGCCGGAAAACTTTCATCTTTCTTAGAGAGCAGTAATTGCAGCCCAACAAAAAACAATAACAGTGTAGAAAGGCCTGACGCCCAGTTTGTTAAATAGACGGCAAGCCATTCCCCAAAGCGGTAACCGAGTAACGGAAAAAGCATATGTAAAAATGCCGTCCATAAAGCTAATAACCATTTCGCCTTAACATTTGTAGCTATTAAATACAGTGCAACGACATCGAACGACATCAAGATTCCGGCAACTACTTCTTGCATCTATTCCCCTCTTCCACTATGCGCTGTTGTAATTTATGCTTTTAGGTCGGGAAATATCCTTTTGTTTATACACAAAAACCACATCTCACTGTTGCAAGATGTGGTTTTATTTCTTATAGTGAATACCATTTGCCGCCTGACGCCTTTTCCAGACGGTTCATAATAGCTGTACCAACACCTGTTTTTGATGTTGCCGTCGCTAAAATAATCGTAGCATCTGTTTTATCGCATGCACGCAATGTATCATATAACGAAGCACTCATTTGTTCGAGATCATGTGCATGACCGAATGAAAAATAATAATCGGCTTTAATTTCTTTAAAGCTATCCGGTGCCAATAAGGCAACTTTATGCTCAGGTTTTAATTCGGCGATAGCCGTTTCAATTGCTTCCTTATTTGCCTCTATTAAATAGACGGGAGCTTCCGGTGCATAGTGAGTATATTTCATACCAGGCGCTTTCGGAGTCGATTCAATTTTCTGCTGTTCCAGGCTTGGCTCAAGAACTGGACCGATTACAGCTTCCAGCATTTCTTTTGTCACCCCGCCCGGACGTAAAATAACGGGTGTATCCAGCGTAACATCCAAAACGGTCGATTCAAGTCCAATCCCTGTCATTCCTCCATCTAAAATACAAGGAATTATGTTTTGCAAATCTTCAAATACATGTTCAGCTTTCGTCGGGCTGGGTTTACCGCTGCGATTCGCACTTGGCGCGGCTAACGGTTTCTTTAATGTTCGAAGAAGTTCCAGTGCTACTGGATGATCAGGCATACGAATTCCGACCGTATCTAATCCTGCCGTAACACTTGGCGCTAAAACATTCGGCTTTGCATGCATGACAAGCGTCAATGGACCCGGCCAAAAAGCATCCATACAATTTTTTGCAACTTCCGAAATATTTGTTGTATACAACGATACTTCTTGCACCATTCCTATATGTACAATCAACGGATTATCTGAAGGTCGTCCTTTTGCGGCAAATATTTTCTTTACTGCCTGCTCATTTGTCGCAACAGCACCTAAGCCATATACGGTTTCTGTCGGAAAAGCGACTATTTCGCCGTTATTTAATAAATCCACAGCCTGTGTATAATTTTCTGAATTATCCACAAATTCATCCACATTTAATTGGAAAGTGTGCATTACTTTTTCCTCCTTTCTGTAAATGTTTGATTTAACTATCCACAAATTGTGAGTAAGTTGGATCATTTTCTACAAGTTCTTCTGTGTTTTGTGGATCACTTTTTTCCATATGTTTTTCCCACCATTCAGCAATAAAAAATGGCGGCCGTTCATTTTCCACCGACTCATTAACTATACAAAGCGTTGGGAATACTGCACAGAACCAGTTTTCGCCTCGCCCCTGTCCAATAGTGAAATTGACAGAGTAATAATTTTTCTGTGGATAAAATTGTCCTGCCGCCCACTTTGGAGGCACTAAGTTATCCCCAAATTTATAGGTGATTTTTAATTGTGGGTAAGTTTTCTGAATTTCCTGATACATCTTTTCCACACTGTGGATATCTTCCGAAAAATCCGGCGTTCTTTGAATATAGGCTTGAATCGACTCTACGACTTCATACTTGATCAACTGGTCTGCATTTGTCGAACTGTTGGCAATGACACGGTACTTCAACTGGTCGTTGCTTTGTTCCTGATCAAAACGCACTTCATCTACGAAAGTAGGTATAAACGTAGCCGCACAATATAAAAATAGAACACTTATTAGTAATTTAGCAATCGCTAAAAATAGATTGGATTCATTTTGAATATCGTAATCATGTAACATAAACATTCCCCCTTGCAAACATTGTTTACAAGGAATCTATTTTTTATTCACTAATCTCACAAAAAACAATACGATCTTTTTTATTTATATCTTGAACGACTGTTACATGGGCATTCGGAAAGCTTTTTCTGAAAAAGTTCGCTACGGCTTCCCCTTGTGTATAGCCGATTTCCAGGCCAATTAATGCCGGCCTTTTCATAAGGGCCGGTAAATTTTCTGCTAGTTTACGATAAAGCAAGAGTCCGTCTTCATCAGCAAACAATGCCTGATGAGGTTCGTGCGCTACGACGACATCGGACATTTCCTCCATTTCCTCATATGCGATATAAGGCGGATTGGAAAGGACAATATCCCACTTTTCATTTGCAATCGGTTCTGTTAAGTCACCGAGTTTAAATGTAATTTCTGCCTGCAGCTGTTCAGCGTTTTTTTGTGCTGTTGCAAGTGCTGCAGGTGAAAGATCCGTTGCTGTTACATTAAGCTGCGGACATTCCTTTTTCATTGTAATGGCAATGGCACCACTGCCTGTCCCGATGTCGGCAAACTTCAGATTTTGTTTATCCCCAAATAACTTGCTGATTCGCTCAATCGTTCCAACGATCAGTTCTTCCGTTTCCGGACGAGGAATCAGTACCGATTCATCAACTACAAATGTACGTCCGTAAAATTCTTCTGTACCCGTTATATATTGTACAGGGCGCCCTTTCACATGCTCTAGAATAAAAGCATCAAACTGCTGTTGCTGCTCTTCGGGTAGAGTGTCGTGCATCTTCATCATTAATCCTGAATAGCTTGTCTGTAAAATATGCTGCAATAAAATCCGTGCGGCATTTCCTTCGCGACCGTTTTCCTCTAAAAAAGAAGAAGCCCCATTCAGGGCCTCAAAAATGGTTTTATGCATCTTCATTTAAATTTGATAAGCGTGTTGCCTGCTCATCTAAAATAAGTGCATCGATGATTTCATCCAACTTACCTTCAACGATTTGGTCAAGTTTTTGAATCGTTAAACCAATTCGGTGATCTGTTACACGGTTTTGTGGATAGTTGTAAGTACGGATACGTTCAGAACGGTCGCCTGTTCCTACTGCTGTCTTACGTGTTGCATCGATTTCAGCCTGCGCTTCTTGACGGTGTTTATCCGCTACACGCGCAACTAAAATTTTCATCGCTTTTTCACGGTTCTTAATTTGTGAACGTTCATCCTGCATCGAAACGACAACGCCTGTCGGTAAGTGGGTCATACGAACAGCAGACATCGTTGTATTTACCGACTGACCACCCGCGCCAGATGAAGCGAATGTATCAACGCGAATATCTTTTTCATGAATTTCTACATCTTCTACATGTACTTCCGGTAAACATGCTACCGTAGCAGTTGATGTATGAATACGGCCTTGTGATTCCGTCGCTGGTACACGTTGAACACGGTGTGCGCCATTTTCATATTTGAATTTTGAATATGCACCTTGACCGTTAATCATGAAAATTACTTCTTTATAGCCGCCTGCCGGGTTTGGTGTTGCTTCCATTACGTCTACTTTCCAGCCTTGCGTTTCCGCATAGCGTGTATACATACGGAATAGGTCACCTGCAAAAATATTGGCCTCGTCGCCACCAGCAGCTCCGCGGACCTCCATAATTACGTTTTTCGAATCGTTCGGGTCTTTAGGAATTAATAAAATACGCAGACTATCTTCTAACTCCGGAACTTGTTTGTTTAAGTCATTAAACTCTTCCTTCATCATTTCCAGCATATCTGCATCTTTTTCAATTTCCATTAATTCGCGTGTATCTGCCAGTTGCTCTTTTACCGATTTGTATTCACGGTATACATCTACCATTTCCTGAATATCGGATTGCTCTTTCGAATATTCGCGAAGCTTATTGGAATCGCTGACGATATCCGGGTCGCTCAGTAATTCATTTAATCTTTCGTAACGGTCTTCAACCGCCTGTAAACGATCAAACATCTATATTTCACCTCTAAAAGTTATTTTATTATTAGTTGTATTTCACTCGTCTTCTCACGAGTCACGTTAAAATGCACCTTTACTAGTATAAAGAAATTTTACGGTTGTTGCTACATCTATGTTGAACTTTCTTCATATCATTTACACATCGGCATTCATATATTTAAATTCTGGTGTGCCGTTCACTTTAAATTATAGTGGCGGATTGGAATGACATTTGCGGCAAACAGGATAATAACTATCATTACCCCCAATTTGAATTTGATCACCTGTACGGACCGGTTTTTTATTTTCATCTACTCGTAAGTTCATCGTCGCTTTCTTATGACAGAACCAGCAAATTGTTTTCATTTCCTCAATTTTATCCGCGTAAATCGTCATATAACGGCTGCCTTCAAACAGCTCATTCTGGAAGTCATTTTTTAAACCAAAGCCCATAACAGGTATGTTCAGCTCATCGACAATTTGTGTCAGCTGCAAAACATGCTCTTTTGATAAGAATTGTACTTCGTCTACAAGTACACAATATAATTTTTCTTCGTGTTTTTCTACGATTTCATATATATTTGTATCTTCAAAAACCGCAATTGCCGGACGTCTTAGACCAATTCGGCTTGAAACCGTTCCGACTTCATCGCGCGTATCGATTCCTGAAGTAAAAATCAGTACAGCTTTATTCTGTTCTTCATAATTGTGGGCAACTTTTAAAATTTCAATCGATTTCCCGCTATTCATCGCCCCATGCTTATAAAATAATTGCGCCATTTATTTGTCCTCGTTTCTAATTAAAATTACAAGTTCGTCTTCACCAACAAAAAACCTTGAGTATCAAACTCAAGGTCAACTTTTCACTTCTTTTATCTTAGCTAGTTTTTTGTCATTCGTCTATTGCAAAACGTGCTCTATTTATTAGAATCTTTCTCTTGAGAAAAACATGTGCGAAAGATTTCTAATTTCTTCTAATTTCTTCTAATATATTTTTATTTCTACTAGTAAAAGTCTAATCTTCTAATATATTATGTACAATTTCTAATATCGGTTTGAGATTTTCAAATAAACCCCTCAGATTTTCTAATAGCCTGCAAAAGTTTTCTGATAACTTCATAATATCTTCTAATAAAGCCTCAAAAAATTAAAAACCCATTTCCAGCAATGTGGAAATGGGCAGAGGTATTATTTCATACCATATTTTTTGTTGAAGCGATCTACACGTCCGTCAGCAGAAGCGAACTTTTGACGACCTGTATAGAATGGGTGACATTCGTTACAGAACTCGATTGAGATCTTTTCTTTAACTGAACCTGTTTCAAAAGAATTACCACAAGAGCAAGTTACTGTTGCTACTTTGTAATCTGGGTGGATACCTTGTTTCATATTCGTTTTCTCCTCTCGCCCTGAACCATCCGGAACAGAGTATTTTCGAACTGCACCTTACATAGCCCGAATATGTCACTACATACGTAATGTGTTGAGGTCAGCTATATATGTGCACGTTTCATACTTAAAGAAGTATAGCAAGTTTTAAAAAAGGTTGCAACTATTTTATATTATTTTACGAAATTGAATGTATGTAGTTCCTCACTAAATCAAGAACTCGATTTCCACTCCCGCTCAATCTTCTAAAATCTATAACAACCCTTTACCATTCGTAGCTTTCTTCATATCTGTATCAAGCTTTTCAAAGAACTCTTCGTTTGTTTTTGTTGTGCGTAGTTTGCGCAAGAACTTTTCACCGAAGTCATGTGAATCGCTGAATGTTTTACGGATTGCCCATAATTTATCAAGCTGGTCTTTCGGAATAAGAAGCTCTTCTTTACGTGTTCCTGAACGGCGGATATCGATTGCAGGGAAAATACGGCGTTCTGCCAAGCTGCGATCTAAGTGCAATTCAAGGTTACCCGTTCCTTTAAATTCTTCATAAATTACTTCGTCCATACGGCTGCCTGTATCAACAAGTGCAGTCGCTAAAATTGTTAGACTGCCGCCCTCTTCAATATTGCGGGCAGAACCGAAGAAACGCTTCGGACGGTGGAATGCAGCAGGGTCAATACCGCCTGAAAGAGTACGTCCGCTTGGCGGGATTACTAAGTTATAGGCACGTGCCAAACGTGTAATCGAGTCCATTAAAATAATAACATCACGTTTTTGTTCTACTAGACGACGCGCACGTTCCAATACGATTTCCGCTACTTTTACATGATTTTCAGGTACTTCATCAAACGTTGAAGATACAACGTCTGCATTAACTGAACGCTCGATGTCCGTTACTTCTTCCGGACGCTCATCAATAAGTAGGACGATCAGTTCCGCTTCCGGATGGTTTGTCGTAATAGCGTTGGCAATTTCCTTTAATAAAGATGTTTTACCGGCTTTTGGCGGTGCAACAATTAATCCACGCTGACCAAAACCAACTGGCGCTACTAAATCCATAATACGCGTCGAAAGTTTTGTGGGAACCGTTTCCAATTTAATGTGGCGATTCGGGTAAAGCGGTGTTAATGCAGGGAAATGCACACGTTCTTTTGCAACTTCAGGGTCCTCGCCATTTACAGCATCAACTTGCAATAAGCCATAGTAACGTTCATTTTCTTTTGGCGGACGAACTTTACCTGAAACTTTATCACCATTTCGTAAATCGAAGCGACGAATTTGGGAAGCAGAAATGTAAATATCCTCTTTTGAAGGAGAATAGTTAATCGGGCGCAGGAATCCGAAGCCGTCTGTAGGAATAATTTCCAAAACACCTTCCATGAAGAAGAAGCCTTCTTGTTCAGAGCGGGTTTTTAAGATTGCAAAAATTAGTTCCTTTTTATTTAGCTTACTAGCATTCGATAATTTATATTGCTTCGCTAAAGCATATAATTCTTTTAATGTCATGCTTTCTAATTGAGCAATTGTTAATGCTGTCATACGTTTTCTCCAGTCTATTAAAATTTAATTTTGAAAAATTAAGTTATTTAAGATGTTTAGGAATTTGTGTAAGAGAAGTATACTACACTTTATTTGAAAGATGCCCAGTTTTTACACTGGGCATTTATTATATTATAGTGCAAGTAATTTGAAAATGGGCATTTTCTATTTGAGGCTACTTACATTATACGGGAAGTTAAATTTGGTCATACTTTGGTTTTTTTTCAATGCTGTGGCGTCCTTCAATAAAACGTACTGTTCCTGTTTTTGCACGCATAACAACTGAATGTGTAAGCGCATAGGAACCTTTATATTGAACACCGCGTAAAAGCTCTGAATCCGTTACAGCTGTCGCTGCAAAAATCGCATCATCACCTTTTACCAGGTCTTCCATCATTAATACTTTATCTACGTCGACTCCCATTTTCACGCAACGTGCAAGCTGTTCTTCATCTTCAGGCACTAGTTTCGCTTGGAAATCTCCACCTAAACATTTTAACGCAACTGCCGCAATTACGCCTTCCGGGGCACCACCCATACCGAACATAATATCGATACCAGTTTCATCGAATGCTGTGTTAATCGCTGCACCTACATCACCGTCTTGGATGAATTTAATACGTGCACCGGCTTCACGAATTTCTTCGACAATATGCTGATGGCGTGGACGGTCTAAAAGTGTTGCTACTACATCGGAAATGTCTTTATTTTTTGCTTTTGCCACTTGCAATAAGTTGTAAGTAACAGAAGCGTTAATATCGACTTTCCCTGCTGCTTCCGGTCCTACAGCTATTTTATCCATATACATATCAGGCGCATTTAATAGATTGCCACGGTCTGCAATTGCCAGTACTGTCATCGCACCATTTGTACCTTTTGCTACGATATTTGTACCTTCTAATGGATCTACTGCAATATCAACTTCAGGTCCGCCATTTCGAAGCCCTAATTCTTCACCGATATAAAGCATCGGTGCCTCATCCATTTCTCCTTCACCAATTACAACTGTCGCATGCATTGGGATTGTATCAAACATAACACGCATCGCTGTTGTTGCTGCGTCGTCCGCTTCATTTTTAAGTCCGCGTCCCATCCATTTCGCTGATGCAATCGCTGCTGCTTCTGTTACACGTACTACTTCCATTGATAAACTACGTTCCATTTTGTGTTTGCCTCCTGTAATCGGTTAAAACCGATTTTAACAGCCTAAATTAACTGCTTTTTTGAATTGTATTATGAACTAACATATTTTTATTACCCAAATATATATTATCATACTCTCATCGTTGCGCGGTTCTGATCACGAATTATAGCAAATTTATGCATTATTCTTTGTATTAATGACAATGGACTCTTTACGAATATTTGCACCGATTGCACACAGCTTTTCGATCAATGAACTATAGCCGCGTTCAATATGGTAAATATCGTGAATTTCAGTTTCACCTTTAGCGATAAGTCCAGCCAATACTAATGCAGCACCCGCGCGTAAATCAGTTGCCGTTACCGTGGATCCTTCCAAAGATGCAGGCCCTTGAATGATGGCCGTATTGCCTTCAACACGAGTTTTTGCATTCATACGTCGCAGTTCATCTATATGTTTGAAACGGGCAGAATAAATCGTATCTGTAATCATCGATGTACCTTCTGCCTGTGTCATTAATACAGATAAAGGCTGTTGAACATCAGTCGGGAATCCTGGATAGACAAGTGTTTTTACATCAACTGCCTGCAGTTTCGTCTGCTTGGAAATGAAGATGCTTTCTTCATTCTCTTCAACACTTACACCCATTTCGCGAAGTTTCGCTGTAACGGCTTCCATGTGAAGCGGAATAACATTATCGACGAGTACACCATCACCTATCGCTGCAGCCATAATCATAAATGTAGCTGCTTCAATTCGGTCCGGTATAATTGTATGTTTTGTACCCTTTAGCTCATCGACACCTTCAATACGAATAACGCTCGTTCCTGCCCCTTTAATGTTGGCACCCATATTCGTTAATAGTGTCGCAACATCAATAATTTCAGGCTCTTTCGCTGCATTTTCGATGGTAGTTTTCCCTTTTGCACGCACTGCCGCCAGCATAATATTAATTGTAGCGCCGACACTTGCAACATCCAGATAAATCTTCGCACCGATTAGTTCTTCTGCGCGTAAATAAATGGCACCGTGCTCATTTGTTACTTTTGCTCCTAAAGCTTCAAAACCTTTAATATGCTGATCAATTGGACGCGGCCCTAAAAAACACCCGCCTGGCATGCCGATTACCGCTTGTTTAAAACGTCCCAGCATGGCACCCATCATATAATAGGAAGCACGTAATTTTTTTACATTGCCGTTTGGCAGCGGCATCGCAACCATTTTTGATGGATCAATCGTCATCTTGCCATTTTCAAATGTTACTTCGCCGCCAATTTCTTCTAGTAGTGCTTTTAACGTCCATGCATCTGAAATCTCTGGAATTCCTCCAATAGTAACGGAAGAATCAGCCAAAATTGATGCAGGAATTAAAGCAACTGCGCTATTTTTTGCACCGCTAACGGTTATTTTACCTTTTAGACGATTTCCGCCTTGAATTTTATAAACATCCATTTTGTGTTCTCCCTTACATTGGACAAAATTTCATCTTCGTTCAGCAGACATCTACAGACATCCGCTGAATGAAGATGAGCTTCCGGCAGATGTCACAGATTTTTTAAAGGATGTTTTTTGAGTAAACTCAAAAAAATCTGGACACAATTACGCCCGATGCGTAATTGATATTAAGTAGAATGCTGTGAGGTATTCTTATTATTTCCCTTCACGCTTTGCCCAATCCGCTAAAAATCCTTCGATTCCTTTGTCTGTTAATGGATGATTAAACAGTTGCTGTAAAACTTTGTATGGAGTTGTTGAAATATGTGCGCCAGCTAATGCAGCTTGCGTAATATGTTGCGGGTGACGAATAGATGCGGCAATAATTTCCGTGTCAATTTCGTGGATAGCAAACATTTCAGCAATTTCACGGATTAATTCTACGCCATCTTGACCAATATCATCTAAACGTCCTAAGAACGGAGATACATAAGATGCACCAGCACGTGCTGCCATCAATGCTTGGTTTGCAGAGAAAATTAATGTTACGTTCGTTTTAATCCCTTTTTCAGAGAAGTGTTTACATGCTTTTAATCCTTCCGGTGTCATTGGAAGTTTTACTGTAATATTCGGGTGAATCGCTGCCAATTCTTCCCCTTCACGAATCATTCCTTCAGCGTCTAAAGAAATTACTTCACCAGAAACCGAGCCGTTTACTAGCTCAGCAATTTCACGTAAGCGGTCGTGGAAATTCACGCCTGATTCTTTTGCCACTAATGATGGGTTTGTCGTTACACCTGATAGAATCCCCCAAGAGTATGCTTCTTTAATTTCGTCAAAGTTTGCTGTATCAATAAAAAATTTCATTATAATAGCCTCCGATTTACATTTGATTATAAAAACACATCTCGCTCAATTTGTGAACGAGATGTCTTATGTTGAAAAACACGTGTTCACAAAGAAAAGTACGCTTATTTTGTGCACTTTTCTTTTGTGGATTCATTATTCCGCAATTAATTGGTAATAATTTATCTGCCTTGAAAGCGTAGCGGCAGAGGCAAGCTCTAGTGAATGAAGTTTCACTCTATCAATTAAGCTTTTCCAGAGCTGCCGAATTCGCGCATTTTACCGATTACTGTCGCTTTAATCGCTTCACGAGCTGGACCTAAATATTTACGTGGATCATATGTTTTCTTATCATTTTCTAAAAATTCACGGATCACTTTCGTTGCCGAGATTTGGTTTTCAGTGTTGACATTAATTTTTGCTGTACCTAAAGAAATTGAACGTTGAATATCTTTTGTTGGAATACCTGTTCCACCATGTAATACTAACGGAACATCTGTTAACGTTGAGATTTCTTCCATTTCAGTAAATCCTAAGTTTGGTTCGCCTTTGTAAGGACCGTGAACAGAACCTAATGCTGGAGCTAAACAGTCGATACCTGTAGCTTCAACTAGTGCTTTACATTCCTGCGGGTTTGCGTACATAATGCCACCAATGACACCGTCTTCCTCGCCGCCTACAGTACCAAGTTCCGCTTCAACAGATACACCTTTTGCATGTGCATAGTCGACAACTTGTTTAGTCGTTTCAATATTTTCTTCGAATGGATGGTGTGAAGCGTCAATCATAACAGAAGAGAAACCAGCATCGATCGCTTCTTTACATTTATCGAAGCTTGAACCATGATCTAAATGAATTGCAACTGGAACAGTGGTTTTGTAGCTTTCCATTAAGCCTTCAACCATTTTTACTACAGCAATGAAACCGCCCATATATTTTCCGGCACCTTCAGAAACACCTAGAATTACCGGTGATTTTTCTTCTTCTGCTGCTTGTAAAATGGCTTGTGTCCATTCTAGGTTGTTAATATTGAATTGACCTACTGCATAACCTTCCGCTTTTGCTTTAATTAACATTTCTTTCATTGAAACTAATGCCATTATTAAAATCCTCCTCGAAGATACATAAATAGTTTGCTGCTATAAAAACATAGTTTGCGCAAAATGTTTTTTTAAGTATTTTTTTCATCGTCTATTCTATGCAAAATCACATGAATGGACAAAAACATTTAGATTAATCATAACAAAAACAGACAGTATGCGCTACTGCCTGCTCGCCTGTTTCATTTTATATTTTTTCAGTCTTTTCTACTAATTTATTAACTTCATCACGTACTTCAAAAATATTAAAAGGTTTGGTAAAGTATTTCATCACGCCTAACTCGTTCGCTCTGTCCATCATATGCTGTTCCACATAAGCAGTCATCATCATTACAGGCAGCTCCGGGTGATCTTCTTTCAAACGGGCTAGAATCTCCAGTCCGTCCATTCCGGGTATTTTCATATCCAGCAAAACGCAATCGAGAGTATTTTCCTGTGCAATTTTTATTGCATCAAATCCGTTTGCCGCTAAATGAGTTGTGAATCCTTCTTTTTTAAATACTTCATTTAGAAGCATCCTTATCCCCTGCTGATCATCTACTATTAGTATCCCCTTCAATGTGATCCCCCATTATAATAATAATTTTATCTCGCATTAACGGGTAGTAATTTGTCTGCCTCGAAAGCGTAGCTGCAGAGGCAACACTCCCCATAAAGCCCGATTGATCCGGGCCAACACGATGTTGGTCACACAAGCTTTGTCACAGGACGTGACGGTTTAAGCTCGTGTTCCTTCAAATCAGCAGGGGAGAAATTCCCTGCTGATTGAAGTTGCATTTTATATAGTTACATTCTATTACTAAATTGATTTCCCCTCTTTTATAGAGAGAGTTTGTGCTTTTGCTTTTTTATGTGCACAATTTTATAATAACTTTGAGGTGTAAATATGTCTAAAATTTTAACTACGCAATTAACAGGCCTTCTACAGCGCATTCAGCAAACTGAAGAAGAATCTATTGAAGAAACTGCACGATTATTGGCACAGGCGGCAATCGGACAAGGAACAATTTACTTTGCGGCATTTGGTGAAATGGAAGCTGTTGTATTTAATGCAGAGCTTGGCGAAGGTAAATTTGCTAAGTTTGCACGTTATACAGAAAATGTTGAACTTTTGCCTGCTGACCGTATAATTATTTTTACTCGACATGCTACAGATGAACAAGCATTAAAGCTTGCTCACCAACTGCATGCAGAGTTCATCCCATTTGCAGCTGTCGCAAGTGAAGTGGCCGGCGATGACAATCCGTTAAGCGATCTTGCTTATACGTATATTTCATTGAAAGTGCGGGGCGGCATTTTACCGCATCCTACAAAGCTCGGCGAACGCATCGTATTTCCGCATCTTATTGCAGCTTTATATATTTATGAAGCGATTAAGATGGAATTCGATGAAATGCTCGTGGACGATGATGATGAAGATGACGAGTTAATGGACAGCCATCCGTCACCATTCGCATAATTTATCGACGACTCTTCTGACCTATTGGCATAAGAGTCGTCTTTTTATGTAATCAATTAATTCTTAAAAAAAGCACGTCCCTTAAAACAGGACATGCTAAATTCATTACTTTTTATTGTTAAACGCAGCGCCAACAAACTCACGGAATAGTGGTTGCGGGCGTTGTGGACGTGAAATTAACTCTGGGTGGAACTGGCCAGCCACAAAGAATTTCTTCTCCGGTAACTCAACAATTTCTACTAATTTATTGTTAGGAGATAATCCTGAGAATACCATACCTTCCGCTTCCATTGCTTCACGGAATTCATTGTTGAACTCGTAACGGTGACGGTGACGTTCATACACTAGCTCTTCACCATTGTAAGCCGCACGTGCACGAGATCCTTCTTTTAATTTACATGGATATAGACCAAGACGTAATGTTCCGCCGATATCAGTATCCTCTGTTTGATCCGGTAAGAAATCGATAATAGGGTACTTCGTGTTTTTGTCCAGTTCTGTTGAATGCGCACCTTCTAAGCCCATAACATTACGTGCAAATTCTACAGTTGCCATTTGCATTCCCAGGCAAATACCGAAGAACGGTACATCGTTTTCACGTGCATAACGAATCGATTCAATTTTTCCTTCAACACCACGGTCGCCGAAACCACCTGGCACTAAAATACCGTCTGCTTGTCCCAGCAATTCATCAACATTTTCCGCTGTAATATGCTCCGCATTGATCCAGTCAATTTCGATATCTGAATTGTATACATAACCTGCATGTTTTAATGCTTCTACAACTGAAATATAAGCATCTTGCAATTCTACATATTTCCCTACTAAAGCGATACGTGTTTTGTGCTCCAGGTTTTTCACTAAATGTACAAGTTCTTTCCAATCTGTCATATCCGCTTTTGGCGCTGTAACGCCGAAATGATCAAGAACGATTTGGTCAAAGCCTTGTGCATGAAGGTTTAATGGCACTTCATATAAATGTTCTGCATCACGTGATTCGATAATATCAGAAGGTCTTACGTCACAGAATAACGCAATTTTTTCTTTCATTTCTTGTGGCACTGGTTGCTCTGTACGTAAAACGATAATATTCGGCTGTATACCTAATGAACGTAACTCTTTTACAGAGTGTTGTGTCGGTTTAGTTTTCATTTCACCCGCTGCTGCGATATAAGGCATTAACGTACAGTGGATGTACATTACATTTTCATGACCTAAATCACGGCGCATTTGACGAATCGCTTCAAGGAATGAAAGTGATTCAAAGTCACCTACTGTACCACCGATTTCCGTAATAACAACATCGGCAGAAGTCTCACGTCCAGCACGTTGTACGCGATCTTTAATTTCATTTGTTACGTGAGGAATTACTTGAACAGTACCACCATTGTAATCACCGCGGCGCTCTTTATTTAGTACCGATTGATATACTTTACCTGAAGTAACAGTTGAGTGTTTACCAAGATTAATATCGATGAAACGCTCATAGTGACCTAAATCCAAGTCTGCTTCTGCACCATCATCAGTAACGAAAACTTCACCGTGCTGGTACGGGCTCATTGTACCTGGATCAATATTTAAATATGGATCGAATTTTTGAATTGTTACTTCCAATCCACGATTTTTTAATAAACGACCTAAAGATGCTGCTACTATCCCTTTACCAAGTGATGAAACTACCCCACCTGTTACGAAAATATACTTTGTCATACAAATTCCTCCTTCTTTTAAAACAAATTAGAAAAACACTCTATTGCTTCCTAAATGCAAGGGAATGTTTTTCTAACTAAAAACGCATGAAAAAATAAAAAACGCTCCTCCTGCACTATTTTGCAGGGGGAGCGTATAACTTATACGGTCAATCTCCTTTTTAAAGGAGCCCAAGTAAAAGATTATACGGAACTGAAATAGAAGTCAAGAACTTTCAATTTCCAAAGTGAAAATCTTATTTTAAATCTTCGTCTTCTTCTAGTTCCTCATCTAACTCTTCATCTATTTCTTCTTCATCATCATCCTCGATAATAAATGTATCATCTTCATCGATTAGTTCTTCATCGATGTCAGGATCGATTTCTTCAATGTCTTCTTCAACGAAGTCGATGTCTTCATCCACTTCTTCCTCTTCTTCCTCGTCATCAACGAATTCATCGTAATCTTCCTCGAATAATACATCCTCTTCTTCAAGGTCGATGATTTCATCTTCATCTTCGTCGTCAACAGCTTTTGCTTTCTTCTTACGTGTCTTAATTGTTGGCGCTGTTTCTTCTTCGATTGTTTCTACTTTATACCACTCACGTAAACCCCAGCCATTTTCATGGTTTAATAAGAAACGGCCTTCTACATTTAAGTCTGTATAAAATTGCACTAAACGGGATTTTAATTCTTCATCCGAAATACCATTTAATGCTTGAATTCCTTTTAATAATTCATTTAACGGCATTGCTTGTTTTTTGTCTTCTAGTAGTGCGTATGCTAAGTCGATTAATGACTCTTCTGCTAATTGTTCATCTGTCATACCACGAAAGTTCAAATCGTGCACGTCCTTTCCATTCATACATGTCTATTTATCAATTACGACTCGGCGTAATTGCGTTTGGATTCGTCTTCCAAATCCTTAACATCTGCCGAAGATCTTATACCAATTCTTCCGTTGCTTGTACAACAACTGGATGGATATAAGCATAATACCCATTATATACAAACATGCTATCACTATGCTAGTTTCATTTCTTGTTTTTTAAATTTGTTACTTTTTTATAGGCAACATAAAATAAAATGAAGGATAAAAGCAGCAAAGGGATTGCTGCTAGTTGTCGGTTATATAAAAAGAAGGTTGCGATTAGGCATGCTAAAATTAAAATATAATGTACATACTGTTGCACTATTGCGCACCTTCCTTCATCAGATCGTCCATGTATTTACTAGTATAACGAAAATTCCCGCACTCGTGGTATTCTAAGTTCATTTTTTTGCATTTTTTTCTAATAACTAAGTAAATAAGGCTAGTTATTAAGTTGTTTTCCGCAATGCTACAAACAATAATTCTGTCTTACCTTACATATTCCGGCGGTATTGGCCGCCCACTTCATATAGCGCCTGAGTAATTTGGCCGAGGCTCGCTACTTTAACTGTTTCCATAAGTTCCTCAAAAATATTGCCGCCTGTTTTAGCGACTTCTTTTAATTGTTCAAGCGCTTTTTGGCTATTGACCGCATTCGAATCTTTAAAGCTTGCCAAGTTTGCAATTTGCAAATCTTTTTCTTCTTTAGAAGCACGTGCAATCTCCATGTTATCGATTGCTTCTTCTGATGGCGGATTCGGATTTAAATACGTGTTCACGCCAATAATCGGCAGTTGTCCTGAATGTTTTAAATGCTCATAGTGCATCGATTCTTCCTGGATTTTTCCGCGCTGATACTGTGTTTCCATCGCACCAAGTACCCCGCCGCGATCATTCATTCGGTCAAACTCTTCCAGCACCTTCTCTTCCACAAGTTGTGTAAGCTCATCAATAATGAATGCCCCTTGTAACGGGTTTTCATTTTTCGATAAGCCGTGCTCTTTTGTAATAATCATTTGAATCGCCATCGCGCGGCGTACCGATTCTTCTGTAGGCGTTGTTATTGCCTCATCGTACGCATTCGTATGGAGTGAGTTACAGTTGTCCTGTAATGCCATTAATGCCTGCAGCGTTGTACGTATATCATTGAAGTCAATTTCCTGTGCATGCAGACTGCGTCCCGATGTTTGAATATGGTATTTCAGCTTTTGCGAGCGGTCATTTGCGCCGTATTTTTCACGCATGACAACGGCCCAGATGCGGCGTGCCACTCGACCAATGACTGTATATTCAGGGTCCAGACCGTTCGAGAAGAAGAAACTTAAATTCGGTGCAAAATCATCGATATTCATACCACGGCTTAAATAATACTCTACATACGTAAAGCCGTTTGCCAATGTAAATGCAAGCTGTGAAATCGGATTCGCCCCGGCTTCGGCAATATGGTAGCCCGAAATTGATACCGAGTAATAGTTTCGTACTTTATGATCGATGAAATATTGCTGGATATCGCCCATCATACGCAGCGCAAATTCAGTTGAGAAGATACATGTATTCTGCCCTTGATCTTCTTTTAAAATATCTGCCTGTACGGTACCGCGCACCACTTGCAATGTTTGCTCACGCGTTTCTGTAAATTCTTCCACCGTTAAAGTACGGCCCAGCTCCTGTTCACGCTTTTGTACTTGCTGATCGATTGCTGTATTCATAAACATTGCCAGAATAATCGGCGCAGGTCCATTAATCGTCATCGACACTGATGTTGAAGGTGCACATAGATCAAAGCCCGCATAAAGTTTTTTCATATCATCCAAAGTACAGACGCTTACACCAGACTCCCCGACTTTTCCGTAAATATCAGGGCGTGTATGCGGATCTTCCCCGTATAACGTTACTGAATCAAATGCCGTCGATAAACGCTTCGCATCATCATCTTTTGATAAGTAGTGGAAACGTTTATTTGTACGTTCAGGAGTTCCTTCACCAGCAAATTGACGCTTCGGATCTTCTCCTTCACGTTTGAACGGGAAAACACCTGCTGTATATGGGAATTCACCTGGTACATTTTCTTTATACACCCAGCGTAAAATTTCGCCGTAATCTTTAAAGTTCGGCAGCGCGACTTTCGGAATCTTCAAGCCTGAAAGAGACTCGGTACGTAAAATTGTTTTAATCTCCTTATCACGTACTTTCGTAATGAGTTCGTCGCCTGCATATGCTTCTTTTAATGCATTCCAATTTTTAAGTATACGCTTCGACTCTGCAGTTAATTCATTTTGAACGCCTTCTAATAAAGAGTCAATCGATGCGGTTAATGCTGTTTCACTATCCGCAAGCAGTGCTTTTGTTCCTTCAAGCTGATACCATTTTGTCGCAAGCGCTGCCTGCTGTTCTGCATGCTTATGATAGTTTCTGATTGTTTCCGAAATTTCGCGTAAATAATAGCGACGGTCATTCGGAATAACAATGTTTTGCTTTTGTGTTTTGACAAATTGCTCATACGAAGTTTCCCAATCCAAGCCGAACTTCTCATTAATTTTCGTTACAAGTGCAGCAAACAATGAGTTCGTCCCTAAATCGTTGAACTGTGAAGCAATCGTCCCGAATACAGGCATATGATCAAGCGGTTCTTCCCATAGCTCACGTGAACGCTGATACTGTTTCTGAACTTGACGCAATGCATCTTCAGAGCCCTTTCGTTCAAACTTGTTGATCGCAATCAAATCAGCAAAATCGATCATATCGATTTTTTCAAGCTGTGTCGGGGCACCGAATTCGCTTGTCATTACGTACATTGACAGATCAGTATGTTTTGTAATTTCAGCATCGCCTTGCCCAATCCCGCTTGTTTCAACAAGGATCAAGTCAAATCCTGCCGTACGCACAACATCGAGTACATCTCCGATTGAACTTGATAATTCTGTATGGGAGCCGCGTGTTGCTAAACTGCGCATATAAACGCGGTTGTTAAATATGGCATTCATGCGAATACGGTCACCTAATAAAGCGCCGCCTGTTTTTTGTTTTGTCGGGTCGACCGAGATAATTGCAAGTTTCTTATCAGGGAATTCTTGCAGGAATCGGCGGATAAGTTCGTCTGTCAACGAAGATTTTCCTGCACCGCCTGTACCTGTAATCCCAATTACCGGTGTGTTTAAACTTTTAGTACGTGCAAGTTTCAACATTTCTTCAACTTCTGCATCCCCGCCATTTTCGGCAGCAGTAATTAAATTCGCCAAAATTTCCGGTGTATCCGTCGTAAGCTTTTCTAAAAGTTCTTTGTAATTTCCTTTTAGTGTAGAGAAATCCGCCCCTTCAAGCTTTTTGTTAATCATCCCTTGTAAACCTAATTGGCGTCCATCTTCCGGTGAAAAAATACCGGCAATTCCGTAATCATGCAGTTCCTTAATTTCGCGCGGCAGTATTACACCACCGCCGCCACCGTAAATTTTAATATGCGGTGCTCCTTTTTCGCGAAGCAGATCGTACATGTATTTGAAATATTCGATATGACCGCCTTGATATGAAGATAGTGCCACCCCTTGCGCATCTTCCTGGATTGCAGCATTCACCACTTCCTCAACGGAACGGTTGTGGCCTAAGTGGATGACTTCTGCTCCGCTTGACTGTAAAATCCGACGCATAATATTAATTGAAGCATCATGCCCGTCAAAAAGACTTGATGCTGTGACAAAGCGAATATGATTTTTTGGTTTGTATACTTCAGTTTTCCCCATGTTAATAACCCCTTTGTTATGCTGAAATAATGAAAAATCACCATGCGAAGCAGACTGTTTAACTAGTTGCTCTACATGGCGATTCTCCTTTCCTAATTTTCAAACTGCATAATGCCTTGTAAAAACATTGTTGTTTGCAATTCTATATATTGATCGATCGTATATCTTTTTTGCAGTGCCCACTTACGGAATGCCCAACTTTGCCCTTGTACGACGATGTGATTTGCCGCTAAATAGATTGCATCTTCAGACAGCGATAAATTGCCGGCTTCAACACAGTCCTTTAATATGCGTTCAAAAATTGCGACCATTTCAAGCTCTTTATCGAGAATGTAATGCATCGCTGCTTTCTGCAATGACTTCGTTTCCTGATACATAATCGTAAACTCCTCAGGCATTTGATCAATAAGTAAATAATATTGACGGATTGCCTGTTTCAAACCTTCGATTGTACCCGTATCGGAAGGGAAATCGGTTAAGCATTTCGTAACTTCATTGAAAATATTGTCACATACTAAAAATAAAACATCTTCTTTCGTACGAATATATTCATATAAAGTCCCGATAGAAAAACCGGCCGCTTTTGCAAGTTCCCTTGTAGTGGCACGATGGAATCCTTTTTCCTTGAAAAGCTTTACACCGGCATCGATAATTTGCTGACGGCGTGCGATAATTTTATTTTCATCTTTTATTGACGATTGGACATGCAGCTTATCATTTTTCGCCATAGGCTATTTCGTAATCATACGCGAAATTACAAGGCGTTGGATTTCTTGTGTACCTTCATAAATTTGCGTAATTTTCGCATCGCGCATATAACGTTCTACCGGATAATCCTTCGTATAGCCATAGCCGCCGAATACTTGTACGGCTTCTGTCGTTACTTTCATCGCTGTATCACCTGCAAGCAGTTTTGCCATTGCCGATGCTTTTCCGTATGGTAAATCGTTTGATTCCAACCATGCTGCCTGGTACGTCAATAAACGTGAAGCTTCAATTTCTGTTGCCATATCTGCTAACTTGAATGATATACCTTGGTTTGCTGTAATCGGCTTGCCGAATTGAACACGCTCTTTTGCATAATCAACCGCTGCATCCAATGCCCCTTGTGCGATACCTACCGCTTGAGCCGCAATTCCGTTACGTCCGCCATCAAGTGTTTTCATTGCAATAATGAAACCTTGACCTTCTTCGCCCAGTACATTTTCTTTCGGTACACGGCAGTTGTCAAAGATGATTTCTGTCGTTGGAGATGAACGAATTCCTAGTTTCTTCTCTTTTTTCCCTACAGAGAAACCTGGGAAGTCCGCCTCAACGATAAAGGCCGTCGTGCCATTTTTCGCTTCCGGATCAGTTACAGCAAATACTACATAAATATCTGCAACCCCACCGTTTGTGATGAAGATTTTCGAACCGTTTAAAATATAGTCGTCTCCGTCTTTTACGGCATATGTTTTCATTCCGCCTGCATCTGATCCCGAAGCTGGCTCTGTTAAGCCGTAAGCACCGATTTTCTTACCTTCTGCCATTGGACGTAGATATTTTTGCTTTTGCTCTTCGTTGCCGAATTTGAAAATCGGCCAGCCTGCAAGTGATGTATGTGCTGACAATGTTACCCCTGTAGAAGCACATACACGCGATAATTCTTCAACTGCGATACAGTAAGCCAAGTAGTCAAAGCCTGCCCCGCCGTATTCTTCCGGCCATGGAATACCTGTTAATCCAAGCTCAGCCATTTTATCGAAAATCCCGCGGTCAAATTCTTCGTGTTCATCGCGGTGCTCTGCTGTTGGTGCTACTTCATTGATTGCAAAATCGCGAATCATTTCGCGTAATTGTTGGTGTTCTTCTGATAATTGAAAGTTCATTTCCCCATGTCCCCTTTTTAAATATAGTAGAAGGTTTACGTCACCCGATCACATGCTTACTAATGACGATACGTTGGATTTCGCTTGTACCTTCGTAGATTTGTGTAACTTTTGCGTCTCGGAAATAGCGTTCTACCGGATAGTCTTCGGTATACCCGTAGCCGCCGAAAATTTGTACGGCTTCGATCGCTGTGTCCATTGCTGTTTGAGATGCGAACAGTTTTGCCATTGACGCCTCTTTTCCGCATGGCAGCCCTTCACTGCGCATGTTTGCAGCCCGGTAAACGAGCAGTTTTGCCGCTTCCACCGCTGTTGCCATATCGGCAAGCTTAAAGCCTACCCCCTGCTGCTGGGCGATTGGTTTTCCAAACTGGATGCGCTCTTTTGCATAGGCAGTTGCCGCTTCCAATGCAGCTTCGGCAATTCCTAAACTTTGTGCTGCAATACCAATTCTACCTACATCCAAGTTGGCCAAAGCAATTTTAAAGCCGTCCCCTTCTTGCCCGAGCAGGTTCTCGGCAGGTACTCGCATGTTTTCAAATGTAAGCTGAACCGTACGTGAGCCGTGAAGCCCCATTTTCCGTTCATCTTTTCCGATTATTAAACCTGGTGTATTTTTTTCTACAATAAATGCTGAAATCCCACGTGAGCCGGCTTCCGGATTTGTAGAAGCAAAAACGATATACACATCGGCTTCCCCGCCATTTGTAATGAACACTTTTGCGCCGTCCAATACGTAATGGTCACCGTCTTTTACTGCCTTTGTTTTCAGTGAACCAGCATCACTACCTGCACTAGGCTCCGTTAAACAAAATGCTCCGATCGATTCTCCACTTGCTAGCTTCGGTACATATTTTTTCTTTTGGTCTTCATTGCCGAAATATAAAATCGGGTTTGTGCCGACAGAAGTATGGACTGACAAAATTACGCCCATTACCGCACTTACTTTCGACAGCTCATGGATGGCTATAATGTAAGAAGTAAAATCCATTTCCGCCCCGCCATACTCAGCAGGTGCTGTAATTCCCATCAGCCCAAGCTCTCCCATTTTCGTTAGCAAATGCCTCGGGAACTCGCCCGCTTCCATCTGCTCGATAAATGGCTCAATTTCGGTTTTGGCAAAATCACGGACCATGTTACGCATCATCAACTGCTCATCAGTAAATTGTAAATTCATAGAAGTCCCTCAGCTTTCGTATATGTAGAATCCTCGACCGCTCTTTTTGCCTAACCAGCCGGCTGCCACATATTTGCGTAATAACGGACATGGGCGATACTTACTGTCACCAAGTCCTTCGTGTAAAATTTCCATAATCGACAAGCATGTATCCAATCCGATAAAATCAGCCAATGTTAATGGACCCATCGGATGATTCATCCCCATTTTCATTACATCGTCAATCGCTTCTTTCGTCGCTACCCCTTCATACAATGCATAAATCGCTTCATTAATCATCGGAAGTAAAATACGATTTGAAATAAAGCCCGGGAAGTCATTCACTTCCACACCTGTTTTACCCAGCTGCTTTGTCATGTCAGCAACCATTTCGTACACTTCATCGGCTGTTGCCAAACCACGAATAATTTCCACAAGTTTCATGACCGGAACCGGATTCATAAAGTGCATGCCAATTACTTGTTCCGGACGTTTTGTCACTGCCGCAATTTCAGTAATCGGTAAACTCGATGTATTCGTCGCTAAAATCGCTTGCTTAGGCGCAATTTCATCAAGCTGTTTGAAAATCGATTGTTTTATGTCCATGTTTTCGACTGCCGCTTCAATGATAATGTCCGCGTTTTTCGCGTCTTCAATCGTCAATGATTTAGTGATACGAGCTAATACAGCCGATTTTTCTTCTTCTGTTTTACGGCCCTTTTCAACATCACGTGCCAAGTTTTTCGTGATTGTATTTAAACCGCGTTCGAAAAACTCATCCTTCATATCATTTAAAATGACATCGTAACCTGCCTGTGCACAAACTTGCGCGATCCCGGAGCCCATTTGCCCTGCTCCGATGACCATTACTTTTTGAATCGCCATTTATTTCATCCCCTTAGTTTGTAACTTCGATTAATACCGCGTCCCCTTGACCGCCGCCTGAACAGATAGCAGCAATTCCTAAACCGCCTCCACGACGTTTCAGTTCATAAGCGAGCGTTAAAATAATTCGGGCACCACTTGCTCCGATCGGATGACCTAAAGCTACGGCACCCCCGTTAACATTTACTTTGCTCTCATCCAGTCCGCTGATTTGATTGCTTACTAGAGCAACCGCTGCGAATGCTTCATTAATTTCAATTAAATCAATGTCTGCCAATGTTTTACCTGACTTTTTAAGCAACTCATTTATTACAAGTCCCGGTGTTTGAGGGAAATCTTGCGGTGCTACCCCAACTTCCGCATGTGCAAGAATTGTTGCGAGCGGCTGACGGTTTTCCTGCTGTGCTTTTTCTTCACTCATCAGTACAAGTGCACAAGCTCCGTCATTCACACCTGGTGCATTTCCGGCTGTAATTGTGCCATCACTGCTGAACGCCGATTTTAATTTTGTTAGCGTTTCCAAAGTTGTTCCAGCTCGTGGTGCTTCGTCCGTCTCGATACGAAGGGGGTCGCCTTTTCTCTGTGGAATTTCCACTGCTACGATTTCCTCTGCAAATTTACCTGAGTCAATTGCTGCAAGTGCTTTTTCATGACTGCGAACTGCCCATGCATCCTGCTGTTCACGGGAAACCTCAAACTTGCTTGCTGTGTCATTGCCGTAAATACCCATATGCACTTGTTTTGGATGGAATGCACAAGACAAACCGTCATAGATCATGCCGTCTACTAAACTCGCATCTCCCATACGCAAACCAAATCTCCCTTTTGGCATATAGTACGGTGCGTTTGTCATCGATTCCATTCCACCAGCCACGATTACCTCTTCGTCCCCTAATCGAATGAGCTGATCAGCAAGTGTTACACTGCGCATTCCTGATGCACATACTTTATTGATTGTTTCTGTTTTCACATTCCACGGAATTCCCGCTTTTGTTGCAGCTTGTCGTGAAGGGATTTGCCCCTGCCCTGCCTGCAATACGGTTCCAATAATGACTTCGTTTACTGCATCTGCTTCTACATTCGCCTTCGCCAATGCTTCTTTAATTGCAATTCCGCCTAAATCACTTGCTGTTAATGAACTTAATGCGCCACCAAATTTACCGAATGGTGTTCGTGCGCCGTCTAAAATGACTGTTCTCGACAATCCATACACCCCTTTGTTTGAATTACTCCGAATTTGTACATCGCCATCCGTATTGTGAAGTTCTGGTTGCAGACTATTAATCTATTAGTAACGATCCCCATCACTTACTAATAGAAACGCCGCTTGCAGTCAGTAATCAGTAATTCGACTGAACGCTCGCTCAATCATTGTTTAGAAAAAAATGAGAGTATTTACTACTCTCATTTCTTCGCTTAATCTCATTGTATTAAATCCCTTTTGAATTCGCAACAAATTATTTAAATATACTGACTATAAATTTTATTCTCGATAATTCACATATTATTTGTTTTGTTCGTTATTTTTATTTTCTGCCGGGTCTGCTTCTGTTGCTACTTGCTGCTCTTCCGGAAACGTTGAAGATTCATCAGGTGTTGCCTGTTTCTCAGCTTCAATCGGTTCTACAGGTGCTACAACAGTTTCTTCCACTGCTTCTTCTTGCTCTTGTTGAACTTGTGCTTTTTCCGGTGTTCCGAATACCGCACGCTCTAAAATTTCCGCAATATCGTAAGTACCGACTGTATCTTCCACTTCTTTTGCTTTCGTTCCATCAGAAAGCATTGTTAAACAGTAAGGACAGCCTGAGGAAATTACAGATGCCTGTGTTGCGATTGCCTGCTCTGTACGGGCAACGTTAATACGGTTTCCGACATGCTCTTCCATCCACATTAAACCACCGCCGGCACCACAGCACATACCATCTTCACGATTACGCGCCATTTCAACTAGCTTCACGCCTGCAATACCTTTTAAAATTTCGCGTGGCGGATCGAATACATCATTATAGCGTCCTAAGTAACATGAATCATGGAAAACAATTGTTTCATCAACACGGTGGTCCATTGTTAAACGGCCTTCCTGAATCAGATCGTACAATAATTCTGTATGGTGAAGTACCTCACCGTTCCAGCCGAAATCCTGATACTCATTTTTGAAAATATTGTATGCGTGCGGGTCAATCGTTACAATTTTCGTCACACCATTTTTCTCAAATTCATCAATGTTGGCTGTTGCCAGCTCCTGGAACAGGAATTCGTTACCTAAACGACGCGGTGTATCCCCCGAGTTCTTCTCTTTGTTGCCTAAAATAGCAAATTTCACGCCTGCTTTATTCATTAGTTTAGCGAATGCCAATGCAATTTTTTGTGAGCGGTTATCAAATGAACCCATTGAACCGACCCAGAATAAATATTCCATTTCTTCGCCTGATTTTTTCAATTCTTTTACTGTTGGAACGTGAACAGTTTCGTCAAGCTCTCTCCAGTTTTCTTTTTCTTTACGGTTTAAGCCCCATGGATTCCCTTGTCGCTCAATGTTCGTCATTGCGCGTTGAGCATCCGGATTCACTTTACCTTCTGTCATCGTTAAATAACGACGTAAATCGATAATTTTATCAACATGCTCATTCATTACCGGACATTGATCTTCACAGTTACGGCATGTTGTACAAGCCCATATTTCTTCTTCTGTAATGACATCGCCGATTAATGACGGGCTGTAAATATCTTCGATTACTGCACCTTCAGCACCAGCAGCCATTGCCAATTGGTTACCTTGTGTATTATTGAAGAACGAGAAGGGTACCCAAGGCTTTTTCTTTAACTCGACTGCACCAGTAAATGTTAGATGGTCACGCAGTTTTACGATCAGGTCCATCGGTGACAGCATTTTTCCTGTCCCTGTTGCCGGACACATATTCGTACAACGTCCACATTCTACACATGCATACAGATCAAGCATTTGCTTTTGCGTGAAATCGTGAATTTTCCCGACTCCAAGCGGCGGCATACTTTCCTCATCTTCCGCTTCTTCCAATGCGGCAAAATCGATTGGACGCAATGTGCCAATACGGTCTTGACGGTTGTAATAAACGTTGAAAATCGATGTAATTAAGTGGAAGTGCTTACCTTGCGGGATATAAACAAGGAATGCTAATAACGCCAACAAGTGTGCCCACCACATAACGAAGAACATAACAGCAGCAATCGCCGGATTCATCCATTGGAATACCCAGGCAATTGCAGACGCTACTGGTTCTGATCCTGTTAAACCGTGATCATGCCAAATTAAGTAAAAGCCATTGCCAAATAATGTAGCAAACATTAAAATCGCTAAAAACATATAAACTAAACCATTTTTAAAACCCTGCTTTAAACGTGCAAGTTTTTCCATATAACGACGGTAAAATGCAACTGCTACCGCGATTAAGATCGTTAATACAACAAGTTCCTGTGTAAATGTAAATACCGGGTACAGACCACCCAGCGGAAGATGTGATCCCGGTGCGAGCCCTTTCCAGATTAAATCAATAGCTCCAAACTGAACCATTAAAAATCCGTAGAAAAACAGAACGTGTACAAGTCCCATCTTCTTATCTTTTAATAGTTTTGATTGACCAAATACTTTCTCAACGATATCTTCTATACGTTCAGAAAATTTATGATTGAACTCTTCTTTACGACCAAGTTGAATATAGTCATAACGTGTTTTTAATAAATATGCGAATAACCCCAGCGCATAAAGTAACACGGCGATGAATGCAATCCAGTTAATAATTAAAAATGTATTCATTGTTTTCCCCCCTGGAATACGAAGTTTTTACCCCTTTGTTTATCCAATTCACCCCGATAAACTATATGAATCTATAAACCCATTGTAGTTATGAATGAGCATTCAGTCAACAGATTTCGTCATTAATTCTGAAAATTAAATCAAAATATAAAAAATGCTAGTTAGACAAATTTATCGTCTAAACTAGCATTTTTCGTTTATTTGAATACGTCGCCACTACGGATATATTCGACATCCTGGATTGATAATCGGTAGTTTACGACACGTGCTGCAGCAAATAAATAATCCGATAATCGGTTCAAATATTTCTGTACAACTGGTGAAACATCTTCAATTTCTTTCATTAAAGAAACCGTTTCCCGTTCCGCGCGGCGGGCAACAGTGCGCGCGATATGCAGTGTAGCTGCTGCTGGCGCCCCACCCGGTAATATGAAACGTTTTAATGGGGGTGCTTCTTCAGAAAGTGCATCGATACGTTTTTCCAAAACAGCAATCGGTTCTTCCGTAAGTTTGTAATGACGTTCTTTCATTACATTCGCCAAGTCCCCGCCGCCATCAAACAATTCATGTTGAATGGCAGTTAAATCTTCAATCAAGTCCTTGAACTTATCCTGATCCAATTCGCTTACAGCTTTACCGATAAATGAATTCAGCTCATCAATTGTGCCATATGCTTCAACGCGCAGATGGTCTTTATCAACACGTCCTCCAATAATGCTCGTCTTCCCTGTATCGCCTTGTTTTGTATATAATTTCATCAATATTCACCCTTTCGTATTAATATTATTTCTAGGCTTTATGAAAATTCCCTTTAAGTATGATGACGCTCTTTTTTTAGCGATCGTTTTATTCTTCCGGCACATTTTACTTATTATAATGCTTTTTATATTTTTTAATTGCTTCTATTGTAACTTCGAAAACAGCCCGGCCGATCAGTTTGCCGATTTCTGTAATAGGTCCGGCATACGGCATTTCTTCCCCTTGTTGGGTAGCCGCGATCAATAGACTGTCGGTTGCGGTACTTGTTGCAGTCGTATTTGTCACTGAATCTTTTATTTGCTGATCTGCCAATGCTTTCGTTTTTGCTTCTGTTGCTGTAATCATCGCCTGAATAAATGCTTCATCTGTCAGCTTACCATTAATGATTACCCATGTATTAATCGTACCGACATGTGGCTCATCTTCCCGCAAATATGTTTTCGTAACATCGACACTGTTTCCTACCCCTGCTGTTACCATGACAAGGATTTGTACATTATTTTTCGAGAAATGCCGTATTACTGCACAGCTTGTTTTCACAGCTGTCAGCATAACGACTGTATTTGTGGGAGAAAACTTGCGCTCTTTTAAAAATTGCTCCGTTTCCTCTTTCACATTATAAATATCGTATTCTGGAGAAATAGAACGATTGAGTAATGTGTCATACCAGCCTATGCCGGCATTATGGACAGCAGAAGAAATTACTTTCAGCGGTGCCTGTGCCTGATATTCGATATAGTCTTCTGTAATTTGAAACTGGTCCATCTGGATTGTCGCAGCTTTTCTTTCCATTTCATTCGTTGGCAGCATCGTAATTTGCGGTTTTGGCAGCTCCGGGTGAGGATATGTCGCAATTCGGGCATGATACACATCGGCAATCTGCTCCTGCAGCACGACTTCATGCGGCTCCCCAAATGCCCGTATTTCACCATTTTCCAACAGAAGCAGTTCATCACAATAAAGCGATGCCAAGTTAATATCATGAAAAATCGAGACAACCGTCAGCCCCTGTACCTCAACTTGCATCCGAATCATATCCAGAATCTGCTTTTGGTGGGCGATATCCAAATGGTTTGTCGGTTCATCCAATAGAAGCAGTTCCGAATTTTGTGCAAGTGCCTGGGCGATAAATACCCGTTGCTGCTCGCCTCCCGATAAAAACTCCAAGTACTGATTTTTATATTGCGAAACACCTGTGCTTTCCATTGCCTGCTGAACTGTCTTTTCATCTTCTTCGGCCCAAGAAGAAAAGAATCCGCTTTGATGCGGGTAACGCCCTAGCGAAACCGCATCATATACACTGTTAGTAAATGCACTTGCATTTAATTGAGGCAAAACTGCCATCTTTTTCGCCAATTGCTTGTTGTCATAGCTTTTAAGCGGTTTCTCTTCGATAAAAATTTCACCTGTTTCAGGCTTCAGCACACCACTTATCATTTTCAGTAATGTCGATTTTCCGCTACCGTTCGGACCAAGAATCCCGAGAATTCTTCCTTTTTCCACGTGAAACGTCATATTTTTTATAATCTTTTTCCCGCCATAACCACCTGATAAGTTATTTACTCTTAACATTATGCAACAACCTTTCTACGTTGCTTGAAGAAAATATAGGCAAAGACAGGCGCGCCAATAAAGGAAGTAATAACACCAATCGGCAGTTCGATAGGGGCTATAATTGTACGCGATACTAAGTCACAAATGACGAGCAGGCTTGCACCATTCAAAAACGACAATGTCAATAAATGTCGATGGTCTGCTCCGATCAGCAGACGGATCATATGCGGTACTACTAATCCGACAAATCCAATTGTCCCTGATGCAGCAACAGCCGCTCCTGTTAAAATGGAACCGCCCGCCAAAATCATATACTTGCTGCGCTTAACATTTACACCTAAATACTGGGCACGCTCTTCCCCATAAACCATAGCATTCAGTTCACGGCGAGTTAGCCAAATAAGTGCTGTGCCGATCACCATAAACGGCAGCACCATCTGAACATACGGCCACCCTCTCATCGACACACTTCCTAAAAGCCATCCGATAATTTCTCTTAGCTGTTCACCCGTAAGTGCAACCATTAAGGAAATACAGGACCCTAAAAACGAGCTGAAAATTATACCCGTCAAAATCAGCGTTTCCATTTTCATCGAACGGTCAACAAGCCTTGCAAATGTCAGGACGATAATCATCGTACATGCGGCTCCAGCCATACTGAATACCGGCAATGTGAAGACACCGAGCACCGGTATTGAAATCCCTAAAAAGATGGTCATAACCGCACCTACCGAGGCTCCAGATGAAATTCCCAATGTATACGGATCCGCCAAAGGGTTTTTAAGTAACCCTTGGAACGCTGCTCCGGCTATCGCTAAAGATGCTCCGATTAATGCGGCTAAAATGACGCGGGGCATACGTATTTTCCACAAAATACTGTATGCAACCGGATCAGTTGTTTTATCCCATAATGTAGAAAACGGAAAATTAACAGACCCGAATGAAATGCCGATCCATATACTGCTTAAAAGTAATCCAATCGATAGTACATAGGCGATTGAATATTTTTTATTCATTAAATACCTCTGGATAAATTGCAGCACCTATTGATTCAATACCTTCAACAATTCGCGGACCTTGTCGACTTGTAGTATCGCCATCGACCAATTTCACATTGCCGTTTTTCACTGCATCCATTTCGGCATATGCATCATTTTCCTCAATTGCCGCCATATCGTTTTCATACGTTACTAAAATGACGTCCGGATTGCTTTTTACAAATTGCTCAGAGCTGTACATCGGCCACCCTAGTTCAGGAACAGCATTTTCTGCATTTAACACGTCCAGCATTTCACTGATGAATGTCTCTTCTCCTGCTGCATAAAGATCCGGATCTGTTCCCACAACGATGAACACGGACTTCTCTTCAAGGTCGGCTACTTTCACTTCAATTTCTTCTATCCCCTCTTTGATTGAGGCAACCATTTTTTCGGCTTCTTGTTCTTTATTTGTCAGCTGCCCGATTTGTTCAATCGTTTCATACGTTTCTTCAAATGTTTTGGCATCTTTTACAACAAATACGGGAATTCCTACTGTTTCAAGCTGCGCAATTGCCTGTTCATTGAAGCTGTACATTCCGGATTCATGTGCTAAGACTAAATCGGGTTGCAGGCTGATTATTTGTTCTAAATTGAACTCCATGCCGCCAACCGATTCTTTTGTTAATGCTTCTTCAGGGTATGTATCATTGTCGTTAACGGCGATAATTTCATCGTTCAATCCTAAGCCGAATAAAATTTCCGTATTCGATGGAGTTAATGTAATGATGCGTTGCGGCGCTTTTTCAAGTGTAATTTCTTTGTCCAAAGCATCTTTTAATGTAACCGGAAATTGTGCTGCTTCAGTTACTTCTGTGCTTCCCTTTGATGATTGTTCATCTGTTGCTTTTTCCGAATTACATGCAGTCAATGTTAATGTGAGTAATGCTGCGGAAGAAAGCAGTTGCCATTTTTTCAAAATAAAAACCTCCTGAGATTTTGTTGTATAATTTTCTACAAAAATAAAAAGCTCCCTACCATAAATGAAGGAAGCTTTACATATGCAAATAATATTCAATAAAAAGAATTTATCCGCCATATCCTATCCTCGTAGGTTTAATTTAGGGCATTATAAAGGCAGGTCTCCTGGCTTATGCATAAACGTTGAAGAGCGCCTTCCCGAAAGTTTTTCAGTGGCCTGTTGCTCCCAACTAGCAATTACAGTGGCGGGACCGCATCGGAATTGAACCGATTTCCCTTTTACTTCTTACTCAATCCAACGAGTAAGAACCTTTATCGTCCATATAAAGTTAATAGCTCTATTATAGCGGATATTCGGAAAAATGTATGCTCATTCGCTAAAATTTCAGATAATTTGTCTTATTTTGTTGAAATTACGAATAAAAGAACTACTTATTCTTTCTCTTTCAAGTTTTTTTCAATTGCCGTTTCAGCTAATCGTTTAATTGTAATGTCATCCATTGGCGGATTGTGCAGACCTGCACGTACATCACGGTAATAGCGTTGAAGCGGGTTTGATCTTTGCAGGCTTTTTGCCCCAACTAGACGCATCGCTTTATCAACAACTTCGATTGCTGTATTTGTCACTACATGTTTCGCAATATTAATTTCATTGACTAATGTCGCCTTTTTAATCGGGTCATTGTATAGCCCCGCAACACCGTAAATTGTAAAGCGTGCTTTCGTCAACGCCAAATCCATTTCTCCGATCAGTGTTTGCACGTTTGGCAACTGGGCAATTGTTCCTTGAATACTGTTCGGGGAATGGCTATTTGCAAAATCAACCGCATAATCGCGAGCAGCCTGGGCAATTCCTAAATAAGTTGCCGGAATGAGCAGCAGCCAGCCGTTCAGCTTAAATCCGGTTGAATAGTTCGGGATTTCCACTAAGTTTGTTTTATCAACACGTACATTATCGAGCACTAAATCATCGCTTCCCGTACCGCGCATTGACGCAACATCCCACGTATTTTCGACCGATACCCCTTCAGCTGTTTTCGGAACGAGGAAAAATCCTAACTGGCCCTCATCTTCAATCCATGCCGACACTAAAAAATAATCGAGGTCCGGTGCACCGCTCGTATAGTTTTTACGGCCATTAATTACATAGTAATCACCATCACGTTTTGCTGAAGTACCCGGACGTCCGCCACGCACCGGGCTTCCCATCGCAAACTCGCTTACCGCACGATTGACTGTCGCACCATTTGCAATTTCTCCGCCAAACCAGTCGAGCTTTTGTTCATCCCAATAGCGATTTTCAAAAATCTCGCCCACATTCTGAATTGTCCACGAAACAGCCAGACCCGTGCTTCCGCAAAAGCTCGCCAAAGTTTCCTGCAGTAGCAGCGCATCATATACTGTGAATCCATCTCCGCCATATTCCTTTGGCAATGTTATTTTTGTATAGCCGATTTCTCTCAGCTTCCGGAAATTTTCAAATGGAAATGTCGCTTGTTCATCTGTTTGCTGAGCATGTTCTTTCACGCTATCTGATATTGTTTCGAGCTTTTTCAGCCATTGTTGCTGCTCGTCGGTTTGAATAAATAATTCCTTGCTCATGAAAAGCACCACCTCATATTTATTGTCCTGTATATAGAAGTCAAATTTAATAGTACGTTTCGGAAAATTACAAGTCAATTGATATCCCCAGTTCCTTTATAGGGATTGGGAACGCTTTACTGTTTCATAAAGTGGCGTGTTTGCTAACGAAAGTGGAACGTTTGCGGGAGAAAGGAGAATATTCTCGCCTTAATGTGGAAAATTGTGATGCGAAAGAAGAACTTTTACCTTACGATGTAGAACGAATCGATCATAAAGGAGAAACACCGCTATACATAAAGAAAAAGCACTCTATTTTCTTCTACAGAAAATAGAGTGCTTTGAAATATTGAATTACATTTTTTCCGGTGCGCTTACGCCGATTAGTTTCAGTGCATTCGCTAATGTAGTTTTTACTGCTGTAATTAATGCTAAACGAGCTTCTGTCAGCTCTTTGTTATCTTGGTTCAATACTTTTTCTGCATTGTAGAAGCTATGGAATGCAGCAGCCAAGTCTTGAATGTAGTTTGCGATACGGTGTGGTGTGCGGTGTTTCGCTGCATCTGCCACGATCTGCGGGAATGCGCCGACTTTTTTAAGCACATCTTCTTCTTTTTCTGCTACTAGCAAGTTCAGGTTTTCCAATGATGCTTTAAAACCTTGCTCATTTGCTGCACGTAAAATTGATGAAATACGCGCATGTGCATACTGTGCATAATATACTGGGTTTTCGTTCGATTGTGATACCGCTAAGTCTAAATCGAAGTCCATATGTGAATCTCCCGCTGTTTTAACGAAGAAATAACGTACCGCATCCAAGCCTACTTCTTCCACTAATTCACGCATCGTTACAGCATTACCTGTACGTTTACTCATCTTGAATTTCTCGCCGTTTTTGTACAGCTGAACCATTTGGATAATATCTACTTCCAATGTGCCACGGTCATAGCCAAGTGCTTCGATCGCCGCTTTCATACGTGGAATATAGCCGTGGTGGTCAGCACCCCAAATATTGATCAGCTTATCAAAGCCGCGGCGCAATTTATCTTCATGGTAAGCAATATCCGGTGTTAAATATGTGTATGAACCATCGTTTTTAATTAATACGCGGTCTTTGTCATCACCGAATGTTGTTGAACGGAACCACGTTGCGCCTTCTTCATCAAATACATGGCCATTTGCTTTCAGTTTGTCTAATGCTACATCGATTTTACCGTTTTCATATAAAGATGTTTCTGAATACCAAACATCAAATTCAACACGGAAGTTTTTAAGGTCATTTTGCAGTTTTGCCAATTCCAGTTTCAAGCCATGTTCACGGAAAAATTTAAAGCGTTCTTCATCCGACTTGTCCAAAATTGTTGCACCGAATTCTTCAGCCAGCTTACCAGCAATTCCGATAATATCAGGACCGTGGTATCCGTCTTCCGGCATTTCTGCATCCATTCCTAATGCTTGCTTATAACGCGCTTCCAAAGAATACGCTAAGTTATTAATTTGGTTGCCGGCATCATTAATATAATATTCACGTGATACGTCAAAACCAGCAAAATCCAATACATTACATAATGAATCCCCTACAGATGCACCGCGCGCATGTCCCAAATGTAAGTCGCCAGTCGGATTAGCCGATACGAACTCGACCTGTACTTTTTCTCCTGCACCTGCAGTTGAACGACCATAGTTTTCGCCTTGTTCAAATGCTGCCGTAACGACACTCGCCAAGAAGTCTTTACGAACTGTAATATTCATGAAACCTGGCCCGGCAATTTCAACCTTCTCGATGTCTGTGCCTTCAGTCGTTAAATGCTCTAAAATCGTTTCTGCAATTACACGTGGCGGCTTTTTAGCCAGTTTAGTCAATTGCATTGCGATATTTGTTGCAAAGTCACCGTTTGCTTTATCCTTTGGTGTTTCTAAATGGATGTTGATTTCCGTGCCCGCTTCTACTAAGCCTGCTTGATCGATTGCTGCTTTTAATGCCGCTTTAATCGATTGCTGTAATTGTTCTACTGCATTCATAGTTATACCTCCGTAAATTCAATGTCTAATTTGTAATGGCCAACTGAATTGCCACCTATGATAAGGTCATATTGGGTTTTAAATTGCCCGGACACTTTTTCGCTTTGTACTACTTCAATGGCTAACTGATGTGTATCCGTAACAAGAGGTAAAGAGCCGAATGGACTTTCATAATGACCATTCTCGCGTAAGTCCGGATTTAAAGGCAAACGCATGTTCACACCGCCTTTTCGCATAATAAACGAATTCAATTCATTTAGTTTGATCGTCGTTTGAATTTGCAAATCATCCTGAAGTTCCTCATAGCGCAGATAATGGCTGTTCCCTTTTTCTACACAATTGCCTTCAAGCCACATTTCATATTGTTCAAGCTCGCCCTCGGTTGGAATGATTGAGGAAACTAGTTTGATTTTGACTTTTTTCCCGCTCTCGTTCGCCATAGCAGTCAGCTCCTATACATATATTTCTATAACCTTTTTATTATAGGATAAGTAACTATCATTAAGCAACAACGAACTTAATTTTGCGCTTACTCCTTCAATCACCTTGATTTGAACGTTTTTTATTTAATTCCACTATTTTTATAGTAATTTTAGTTCAGAACTGTAATGATTAAAATATAAAGGAGCTTATTATGTTAATCGAATTATTATCTTACTTCTGTATATTATTTACGTTTACACTTTTAATTTATTGGCCATTTATCAACCACTTTAAACAAACACCGTTCATCAATCGAACGAAGCCTTATATAATTGGATTGAAGTTTGGCGTAACCGGTCTTGTGCTGACATTCTCGGCTGTTCACCTTACGAATGATTTCATGATGTACATACAATATATTCCTGTACTGTACAGTGGTTTATTAGGAGGGCCATTTGCTATTCTGATCAGTGGTCTAATTATAGGAACCGGTCTTTTTTTCTTGCCATACTTGGAATTAGTACCGATGATCCTGAATATTAATTTCCTTGTTCTTGTTGTGACCTTGTTCTTTGTCACAAGGATATATAAAATGACTAATAAAAATATATTTTTATTTTTTTGGGCATGCTTTATTGAAACATTTATCGCATTATTTCTTGGGCTTTGTTTCCATACTAAAAGCTTTGAATACTTATTGCTCTATGGCATATTTACGATTTTTTCGTTCTATTTCATTTATATTGTCATTCGCCAAATAAAACGTGCCAACGATACAGTAAAACAGACGACTCATTTAAAAAAGATCGATTTTTTGACACAGTTGCCAAACAATAAAGAAAATGAAAAATATATTCAAAACCTGATTAAAAAGAAATCCACTTTCAATCTATTGCTCGTGGATATTCGAGATTTTAAAATGCTTAATTTGCAGTATGGCTTTTCTGCAGGTGATCTTGTTATTAAACAACTTGCCCAACACTTGATGGAATATGCAAATAAGAATGGGGCTTTTGTTGGTCGATTGGGCGGTGAGGAGTTTCTTCTCGTTTTAAAGGATGTGCCTCCTGCTGTTGCAATTGTAGAGGCCAATAATCTAATTAATATGATTGCCCAACAGCCGTTTGAAGTATCCAAAGATTTATCATTTCATATTTCCGTAACGATAGGAATTAGTTCCTATCCTGATAATGGACAATCATCTTTGGAGCTACTTGAAAATTTAGTTATAGCAAAACAGCAGGCAAAAACAAAACTATCTTCTTATTTCCATATAAATAATTTAAAATAACGGGTAATGATATATTACCAAGGTGGGTGATGCCATGTTTTTAGAGCTGACAATCAACTTTTCGATTCTGTTTTGCTTTACGATCTTAATTTTCTGGCCTTTCATTCAATATGAGGATAACCCTTTCATCCATAAATATAAATCCATCATCGTCGGTGTGACATTCGGATGTGCCGCCTTTATATTGACTGCATTGGCTACCCCCTATGCTCACGGCATGCTAATAAACAATCGTATAATTTTTGTGCTTTTCAGTGGTTTGCTTGGGGGACCTGTTTCAATTTTCATTACGGGTTTTATGATTGTAATTAGTCGGTTTGTTTTATTGTACACTTCAGTATTGTCGTTCATTATCATGCTGAATACTTTAATAGTGACAGTCGTTGTATGCTATTTAGCATTAAAACGTCCCATTACGTTTCAAAATATACCGGTCTATTTTTTCGTCATAACAATCGAACACATTATCATCCTCATTATTTATGACCGATTTCATATAAGTAGTCTGTTCTATTTAGTACTTTACTTTGGTGTATCGACCATCACTTTTTACGCGGTCCGAAAAATATTAATGCAGCTTGACGATAAAAATAAACAAATTAAACAAATCTATGCATTAAAGAAAACGGATTTGCTTACGCAACTGCCTAATAATATTGCGATTGAACAGAAACTATTTTCTTTTGTGAATGCAAAAATACCTTTTGAACTGCTACATATCGACATTCGCCAGTTTCGCGAATTGAATTATATGTATCATTATAAAGCCGGCGATGAAATACTCGTTCAAATCTCTCAACTATTGAAAGACCAGCTTCCGGTAAAAGCGCTTATCGGGCGAATTGATAGTGATGAGTTTTATGTTGTGCTGCCACAGATGGCACCTGCAGAAGCGATTACGTTAGCCTATTCAATTAATAAAACTGTGCAGCAGCTTACTTTTGAAAACTATCCATCCAGTCAACTGACTCTTGCGATTGGGATCTGCTCATTTCCGCAAAACGGACAAACTGTTAAAGAGCTTTACCGCTTTTCAAATGAAGCCTTATTGAAAGCAAAACATCAGGCAAATGTTCCGGTCTGCCATTATAATCAAATGAAACAGCAATATTAAAAAGGTATATTAAAAGTCGAAAAAACTTTTAACATACCTTTTTTCTGATTCTCCCATCTCTAAAATTTTCACTTTAAAAATGAAATGAATTTTCACACACCACAAGAATCCTTTATATCCGTGATTTCCCGTTAATTTAACAATTACATATCTTTACTGTTACATTCCACTATTAATATAGAAAAAGGGTATATAATAGCAGCATATTTTTTTAGAGGTGTTATTAATGAACAAAAAACGAATAACGTGGGTGGATATTACGAAAGGTTTCTTAATGATCCTTGTCGTTATCGGGCATTATCCAGGAGAGCTTGAATTTCCACTCGCAAAATATATTTATTGGTTTCATATGCCTGCATTTTTCATATTAAGCGGTTTGTTCTTTAAGCCGATTTTAGATAAAAAGGATATAAAGCTGACGATTCACAAGCGTTTCATGCAATTAATCTTTCCTTACCTATTTTTCCTTGCCAGTATTACACTAGTCCGTTATGGAATGGAGATTTTTTCAGGCAATTGGGATTTGGGATGGTACCTTAATGACTTATGGACACTTGCGATAGGCGGACGTTTTATTCGTGGAGCATATGGTGTTTTCTGGTTTGTAACGACATTATTCTTCACATATTTATTATTCATGTGGTTGACGACCTATTTTAATCGGAAGAAGCAGATTATAACTCTAGGACTCTTTTATGTTATCGCACATTTTGAGAGCATCATCGCTATGAAAGTCATCAGCGGCAAGCCCTCTGAAGCAGCGCAATCGATTCCAATGATTTGGAACATCGATGTTGCGATGATGGCAATCGTCTATTTTGCAATCGGGTATTATTTCAAAGAATTGTGGATGGATATTTCAAAACGATGGATTGCTACGGCCGTGTTCCTGAGTGCGACGGCGTTGTTGCTTGATAGGTTCAATATCATCGATTATCGACTGAGCATGAAGTTTTTACGGTATGACCATTTTATATTGGATTTGGTCATTCCCATATCATTTACAATCGTATTAATAGGATGCTTCCAGTTGCTCGCAGCAAAACTGTCACTTAACTGGCTGCAGAAAATAGAAAACCACTCGCTTACTATTATGTATTTGCATATATTTGCAGATATTATTCTAAATGATTATTTCACGTACGGGCTTATTGGTTATACAACAATTGGGATATTCATTCCTATCATTGTTTCAGTTTTAATAAAAAAATGGCTACCGAACGGGACAATTCTGCTTGGCGGGTTTTCAACCAAGAAAGAAAAGACACCTATTCCGACGTAAAAAAGCTGGACCTCATCTCTGAGGTTCAGCTTTTTTATAAAATTTATTTTATTTTGAACGAAGTTTTTCGACCCAAACTTCATACCCTTTCCCATTTAAATGAAGCCCATCACCTGTGAACTGCTTATCCAGTTGCCCGTTTTTATCGATAAAGCTTGAATGAAGATCGATATACTCAATTCCCTTATCTTCCGCAATTTGTTGCAAAATAATATTAAATCGCTTCACTTTGTCATTTGTCACTTCATTTCCGAATATCCCGTTATTCACGGGTAGGATTGATTGAATTGCGAGCTTTGTATCTTTTCCTTTAAACGAATCCACTATTTTTTCGACGTTACTTTTATATACTTCTGCTTCTGTTCCATAACGGATATCATTGACACCGATCATTAAATACGCCTCTTTCGGGTTTCGGTCCACTACTTCCTGTATACGGTTCAAAACGCCCTCTGTCCAATCATTCCGGATTCCTCGATTCAGCACAACTTCGTCGGGAAAGTATTCCTGGAATTCTCCGTAATCGGAAATACTGTCGCCAATGAACACTTTATCTATATTACTAATTGACGACTGTTCAAAGACGCTTTTTTTCGTCAAGTAATAGGCAGAATCCTTCTTGGGAGAAGGTGTTGCCTGCGTTTTTGTTTTAATAAATTCAAATCCGCCTATATTTTTCACCATATAACTTCCTGTTCCTAACAACAGTACATTTAATAGTAATGAAATAATTAATATAATATAGCCCTTTTCCAACATAAACACTCCTATTTCTAACATGGCTCTCAGATGCTCTTCCCAGCGAGTAGCCGAAAAAATGCAAAGTTCACTACGTCCTGTTATAACTCCTTATTACCACGCTTCCTGCAGACTGCCTTACTGACAGTGGTTACCCCGTATTGATGCAATACTCTATGTATATTTTGGGGGTTTTATCAAAGCGATATACGCTTTGTTATTCCTCGAAATATCCGAATCAACCGATTTCACTTGTCATGGCAGCAGCATACTATTCTTTACCCTATTAAGATTGAACCGTAACATAGGCATAAGCATTTTTCTTAATGATACTTTATGTATTATTCCGGCGCTGCATCCTCCCTAGTTAACGATGCAGCATGCACCAACACTACCTCCGAAATTCAAAAAAAAAGGTACTCCATCGAGTACCTTCAAATTAACACTAGCGGTTAACCCGCAATGCCTTACTATATCTATATTTTATAAACCTCTGCTATTTCACCCAGCCTAAAATCATTTCGCGAATTAATTTTGCAGCTGTATTTACTGTAATTTCTGAGTGGTCGTAGATTGGCGCCACTTCAACTAGGTCAAAACCGACAACATTTACTTCAGAGCGTGCAATTTCATGAATTGATGCTAAAAGTTCCTTTGGTGTAATGCCACCAGCATCAACCGTGCCTGTCCCAGGTGCATGTGCAGGGTCCAATACGTCAATGTCGATTGTTACATAAACATTGCGTCCTTTTAATGTAGGCAGTACTTGCTTTAACGGCTCGAATACTTCAAATAATGAAATGTGCATGCCGTTTTCTTTAGCCCACTGCAGCTCTTCTTTTAAGCCTGAACGAATTCCGAATGAATAGACATTTTCAGGTCCGATTGTATCCGCAATTTTACGAATTGGTGTGGCGTGTGAGTATTGTTCCCCTTCGTAATCCGTACGTAAATCTGTATGTGCATCAAAATGGATGATTGCTAAATCTTCGTACTTTTCATAGACTGCTTCCATTACCGGCAGTGATACTAAATGCTCCCCGCCCATCCCTACTGGAATTTTATCATCTGCCAGTACTTGACGGACAAACGTTTTAATTTCTGCTAATGATTTTTCCGGATTACCGAATGGTAGTGGAATATCCCCCGCGTCAAAAAACGGTACATCTGCCAGCTCACGGTCCAAGTAAAAACTGTACTCCTCAAGACCAACCGATACTTCACGAATTCGTGCCGGACCAAAACGTTGACCGGGACGGTAGCTTACTGTCCAGTCCATTGGCATGCCGTATAAAACAGCTTTACTTTCTTCATAGTTTTGGTGGCTTTTAATAAACATATTCCCTGCGTAAGTTTCATCAAATCTCATTTATAGTCACCTATACCTTTCTCTATTTTTAAATTGCGTATTATAAATCGATTTCTTAATTTAGAATGCATAGCGTTAGAAGAAGTTGCTCATACTAAATCTAACATATGAAACTTTTGTTTCGCTATTTTCGTATAATTAAGTGCAACTGACATAATTCGACATTATGGATTGCTTTTGTAATAGCTGCATATACGACTAAATTCGTAAGATGCGCTACGAAAAAGTATAGTTGTTTTCATTAAAAGTGCAATAGAATTTTCATTACTTTTTGTAATTAGCTAAATTTATTTTGCTCTCTATTAAATAAGAAATGAGGTGAAAAAACTTGAAAAGACAGCAATATAAAAAACGAAAAAAGCGAAAAAGTTTCGTGAAAAAAATCGGACTCTTTATGATTGCCCTTTTATGTTTTTTCGCTGTTATGTTCCTTTCATTACGTATATATGCACAAGTTGCCGGAGCACCACCACTTACCGTTCCGAAAGCTTCAATTTTTTTAGATAGCGGCCATAATCAGATTGGTGACTATTTTACAAAGGAGCGTCGTTATTGGACAGACCTTGATGAAATTTCACCCTACTTAATTGATGCTACTGTTGCTGTGGAAGATAAAGATTTCTTCGAACATAGCGGTTTTGACTTTTCCCGGATTGCAGGTGCCGTTTTGGCGGATATTAAAGCCGGAAGTAAAGTGCAAGGTGCCAGTACACTGACACAGCAATATGCACGAAATCTATATTTAACCCATGAAAAAACATGGAACCGGAAATTAAACGAAGCCCTTTTTGCATATCGGTTGGAGTTATTTTACTCAAAAGAAGAAATTTTAGAAGGCTATTTAAATACAGTTTATTATGGACACGGAATGTACGGTGCTGAAGCAGCAAGCCGTTACTTCTACGGAAAATCCGCAAAGGACCTGACATTGGCCGAAGCTTCGATGCTTGCAGGTGTGCCAAAAGGACCGACGTATTATTCGCCGCTTAATAACTTGGAAAAGGCGACAAATCGCCAGCAAGTAATTTTGCGGTTGATGAATGAACAAGGGAAAATTACAGACGACGAAAAAACTCGTGCCACTTCAGAGCAGGTTGCCCTAAAAAGCGATGAGTGGATTGCGACAAAATCAATTGCCCCTTACTTCTTGGATGTTGTATGGGAAGAAGCAAGCGATATTTTAGAAGAGAAAAACTTGAGTATTAGTGAAGGCGGCTGGAAGATCCAAACAACACTCAATCAGGCACATCAACGCGCAGCGGAAAATGCAATTAAAACAAATATGCCAAACAGCGAATTGCAAGTTGGCTTTGTGAGCATGGAAGCTAATACAGGTTTTGTAACAGCACTTGTCGGCGGGCGTGATTACAGTGTAAGTTCGTTTAACCGTGTTGCGTTAGGTAACCGTCAGCCGGGGTCCGCCATTAAGCCGATATTGTATGCGGCTGCACTGGAAAAGGATTTCAATCCGTTGTCCTTCCTGGATGTGAGTGAAACAACCTTTACGTATGATAGTGGACGAGCAACTTATACACCGCAAAACGTCAATAAAAAATACGCTGATCACGAACTTTCCATGGCGCAGGCATTAGCGATTTCCGACAATATTTATGCGGTGAAAGCACTGGAAAACATCGGCTACCGATCTTTCCGGGATGTTCAAAAACGTTTCGGACTCAACTATTCCGAAAAAGATATACCGTCCATTGCACTCGGAACTGCAGAAAACTCATTGTATGATTTAACAAATGCCTATAATATCATTGCTGCAGGCGGAGAAAAAAGACAACCGACTACTGTATTGTCGATTACCGATGCAAAAGGAAAAGTCGTATACAAATATAAGAAATCTGAAAAAGAACAAGTAATTTCCAAACAGGATGCATTCATTTTAACGCAAATGATGACAGGTATGTTCGACCCTGTATTCAGTGATTATTCTCCAGCAACGGGGTTATCATTGCGTTCACGTATGAGTCACACATATGCAGCCAAATCAGGTACGACAAACAGTGACCAGTGGATGATCGGTTTTACACCGAGCTTAACGGCAGGTGTATGGAATGGCTATGACCAAGGTAAAACTTTATCTGTCCAGGCAGATATGGCCGCATCTAAGCAAGTGTGGATTGATTTTATGGAAACAGCTCTTGATGGAAAGGCGAACGAAACATTTACAATGCCAAGTGGTGTAGAGCCAGTAACTGTCGATATTCGTACAGGTAAACTGGCGCACGAGTCATGCTCAAGCCAGCGTATTGTTTACATGAAAACCGAAGATGTACCAAAAGAGTCTTGTGCATCATTTGATCTCTTCAATCAGGATTCATGGGGTAATTTCTTTGAATCACTGCCTTTTGAAGCGTTGCGTAACTTTTGGGAATAAATAATAATTAAAAAAGCTCTTTCGTATCCGGTTATAGTCCGTGACACGAAAGAGCTTTTCTATTGTGGTGAATGAATGGTTGAGAACCATGAGGCATTCGGCTTGGGAAGGTTCAAATGCCGCATACTGCTCAACCTGTTTCATTTCCCACATGTCCTAGCCTACTATCTCGCAAGCTTTAAATTCAGTTTACTTTCTTTTAGAACCAGTTTCAACCACGGATTTTTGTAGTTTTTGAAATGTCACATATTGTTCACTGAATTGTGTGCAGTATTATGCTAAATGCTGTCTTAATTTTTCTTCACTGTTGTTCCACATTTCTTCATTATGGCTTTTCAGGAAGTCAGCCAGTATTTTCTTTGATCGATCATCCATATGATCCACAATAATGTGGCGCTTCATCGATTTATCCATTTTGTTCACGTGGTCTGCCAAAATTTTATAGCCACGGCGTTTTTCACGGTTTACAACCATTTCACAAGCCGTTACACCAGCAAAATAAGCACCTGACTCTTTATGGTCAATTGTTACCCATACAAGCCAGTAATCTTTTCCGCCCGCTGAGTCTTCACGGTTCATCGTAAACTTAATACCGCGCTCTACTTCACTTTTCGCATGCATTGCTCCGATGTCAACAACTGCTGTACCTTCCGCGACATCGACAATGACCGGCGAAACATTTTCCAAAGAAAGTGAACCAATACCGAATCCTTTATGCCCATCGGTAGGATCATTTTTTATTATCGTAAAACCCATTTTCGGTTTCGATTTTTCTTCATTTGCCATTGTAAATCCCTCCAAATACGCTAATATAAATACTATACACTATATTTTAACTAGGAGGCGACTTTATGCCAATCGTTACAATTAAAATGATTGAGGGCCGCACAGATGAACAAAAACGCGCGCTCGTAGAAGAAGTTACACAAGCTGTTTCTAAAACAGTTGACGCACCAGTAGAAAATGTATCCATCATTATTGAAGAAATGTCTAAAAACCACTATGCAAAAGGTGGCGTACGCTATAGCGACCAATAATGGTTGAACAGCGCTGAATATCAGTTAATTAATAAATATGAAACACCTCAATCTTCTCTAAGGAAAATTGAGGTGTTTTCAATTTTGCGGGTATTGATTTCTGTAGCTAAGCTGAATTTTTCCGGCTATGTGCCCGGCCCCCCTGTATACATTAAACTTCCTCAATGAGCTGTTTAATTTCGTTACGCAATTCGGATGGGATCCGTTCGTCTGTAAATAGCTCTTCCGGATAATACACTTTATGGTCGACCTTGATACGACCGGCAATTGCTTCAACGATTTGGCTTTCCTCCGATAGTTCACGCTGCTTTCCGTCCTGCATAAGTAAATAAATCGGCTTCTTCGTCCCTTCAATACCTGGGCGGTAAAAGTCATACGGTAAATCTGATGTAGAATCATGCACTAAATAATATTCCGGGTCAATGCCCGCCTGCAAAAATAATCGTTGCAGCTGTGCATATACTTCCGGCTGCTTATAAGGATTCAAATTCGTATATTGGAACAGTTTCCGGTTGACGAATCTTCGGCATAGATCCCGTAAAATTTCATCGTCTTCTTCCATCCAAAATTGGAAATATGCCATCATGATGTTTTCATCAAGTGCAATATAGTCTTCCAATGTGACATTCCCTCTGAAAAAAGATACGAAAGGCGTCGGCTCATATTTAAATGGATAATCGTTTTTGCACAGCACTTTCACCCGTTTCAAAATATGGTTCAGCACGACTTCCGCACTTCTTGATACCGGGTGGAAATATATTTGCAAATACATTTGGTAGCGGCTCATGATGTAGTGCTCAACAGCATGCATCCCGCTTTCTTTTATAACGACTCCATTATCACGCGGACGCATAACACGCATAATGCGCTCCATATCAAAATGCCCGTAGCTGACACCTGTATAATACGCATCGCGTTGCAGGTAATCCATACGGTCAGCATCGATCTGACTGGAAATCAGGCTGACAACCAATTCATTTGGATACGTTTTTTCAATTACTTGTGCAACCTTTTCAGGGAAGTCATCTGCCACTCGACGGAGTACGGCATTTACCTCTGTATCCCCCAGCAGAATCTGCCGAGTAAAATATTCATGGTCTGTTTCAAATACATTTTCAAATGCATGGGAGAACGGACCGTGCCCTAAATCATGCAGTAATGCTGCACATAATACGAGTAACCGCTCGGACTCATCCCATTCTTTTCTTCCTTTAAATACATCATCCACAATACGACGGACAATTTCATAAACTCCTAATGAGTGATTGAATCGGCTATGTTCAGCTCCGTGGAACACTAAATACGTCGTACCAAGCTGCTTGATACGGCGCAGTCTTTGAAATTCTCTTGTTTTGACCAAATCCCAGATGACTTGATCCCGAACGTGAATATAGCGATGGACAGGGTCTTTAAAAACTTTTTCCTCTTGCAGTTTTGTTTTTGCATATGTGGTAAACATAGCTAGCCCACCTCCTTCTCTCTTAACATCATTATAAGTGAGTTGTCATTGAAATAGAAATGAATCCGCCGAAAACGCAAAAAGGACGTGTTCTGAATATATTTCAGAACGCGTCCTTTTTACGCTGTTACTTTTTCAATTTGTCGAGTACCTTTACCATTAACTCCTCTTCAGTTAATGCGGCAACTGGACGGTTATTTACAAATGTAAATGTTTTTTTGCGGCCGGGGCCACAGTATGAATGACAGCCAATTTCAATCGTTGCTTCTGGATCAATTTCCTTTAATTTTGGAATTAACGTCTTTAAATTAACGGCCTGACATTCATCGCAAACGTGGAATAAGTTTGCCATAGTGTCAACACCTCTCTATGAGCTATTTTCGCTGTTTTAACCTATTTGCTATTGTATCTCATTTTGCTTATTTCATTCAAGCATTATCCTAGCAATTCCGGTCAAAGTTCTGCTAGGAACATATTTCTCATCATTCTAGCAACAATTTACGATATATTGAATAAATGTTTTCCCCTTTGGACATGATAGATTTACAACAACAAAACTATTATTAATCAGGGGGAGTTTTTGATGACAAAAACAAGACAAGATGCATGGGTGAAAGAGAATGATGAGCTGTTAGCAGAGGCTGTTTTGCGCCATGTAAAAGAAGGAAGTACACAATTAAATGCATTTGAAGAAGCCGGAGATTTACTAAATCGAACAGCAGCAGCCTGCGGTTTCCGCTGGAATGCCGTAGTCCGACGCATTTATGAAGAAGACCTGGCACAGGCGAAAAAGGAACGCAAAGAACGTATGCGCATGATGAATACGGCTACAAAACGCAGAAATACACCAGTATACTTACTACCGTCAAATGAAAATCAGCCAACATCGATTCCATTATCGGCATTATCACTAGATATCGTCATTGCATACTTAGTACAACTGCAGCATACGAATTCAAATGAACAGGATTTATTGAAATGGCGTAAATTGACATCACTATTAACGGAACAGAAAAATCAACTTGAGCAACAGCTGACAGCACTGCAAAAAGAGAATAAAGCGATTAAAGAAGATTACGAGCAGTTTGTTTCTATTATGAACCGTGCAAGAAGACTTGTAGCACTAGAAACAGATACTGAGGCCACGCCAACATTCAAAATGGAGCGTAACGGCAACTTGATTTCCCAAACATCGTTAAATGATTCAGGCGAAGCGCTATATTAGCACCTCGCCTTCTTTTTATACTGCATTACATGCCCGATTGGTGAAGACTAACAAACAGGAGGGATCAAGTCCCTCCTGTTGAAGTTTCACTTTATTTACTTAGCATCGATTTATTGCGTTTGAACACACGGTCTAAATAGTAGTTGTACAATTCCATTTCCTCTTGCTGCAATGGCAGTTCAAACAGCTGCCCACTCTTTTGCCTCAATAGATTTCGAAGTCTTTCATTAACTTCTAATACTGTCAGATTTTTTCCTGTCAGTTGTTGAAGTGAAGCCATGACTTCCGGTTTGATATCCGGGTACTCGAATTTCGTTTTTTCACCTTGCAGACCATTTTCATAAAAACATTTAATCAGTTCTGCACGCTCACTGCCGCTGCCTTCCACACATAAATAAATTTGAACAGCAATCCCGTTTTTCATGCGACGCTGTGAAATACCGGCAAACTTTTGACCACCAATACTTAAATCATATGAACCTGGACAATAAGAACCAACAATTTCATATGCTTCTATTTTTGTTGCAATTTCCGGGAATAACTGACGAATCAATGCAACCATCATTTCAAATGCATTATTAATACTAAGCGGTTTGTCCTCATTTAGTACAATCGAAATATTTAAAACTCCTGCATCCAATACGACCGCCAGTCCTCCAGAATTGCGGACAATCGGATCATAACCACTATTCTTCAATGTATCCATCCCTTGCTCAATATAAGGCAACCGGTGATCTTGGATTCCAAGAACTACTGCGTCATGATGGACCCATGTACGTATTGTAGAATTGGTCATTTTCTGACCGACAAGATGACATAGTGTATCATCCATTGCAAAGGACTCTAAAGGCGAGCGTTTATTCGCACTGATCGACTGATCGATAAAACGCCACATTGTTCGCTGCAAAATATCATTCATATTTTATACTCCTAGCCTAATTTTTCCTCACTTTAGCATACCGTATTTTAAAGTCATGTCAAATTGGTGAATTGACGGAATTTGCAGTTTTGAAATGATATTTTTTCATGAAACTATGCTACACTAATTGTGAATCATTTTCATTTACAAGGAGTGTTTGAACAGATGAATGAAGCAGCAATTACATTAGATGGCTGGTACGCATTACATGATTTCCGCTCAATGGACTGGGCATCATGGAAATTGGTTTCGGCTGAAGAACGCGAAGCCGCTACAAAAGAATTTATGGCATTTTTAGAAGACTTAAATAAAGATACAGGTTCGAATGCTTTTTACTCAATTATTGGCCAAAAAGCGGATTTCATGATTATGACTTTACGTGAAACACCTGAAGAACTAAATGAAATCGAAACAAAATTCGCGAAATTGGCGATTGCCGATTTTACAATTCCAACGTATTCTTACGTTTCTGTAGTCGAATTATCGAACTATTTAGCAGGTAAATCAGATGAAGATCCTTATCAAAACCCGCATGTTCGTGCGCGTTTATATCCTGAACTGCCAAAATCAAAATACGTATGCTTCTACCCAATGGACAAAAAACGCGAAGGCAATGACAACTGGTACATGCTTTCAATGGAAGATCGTAAAAAATTAATGTATGACCACGGTCTAATCGGCCGCAGCTATGCAGGTAAAATCAAACAAATCATTACAGGTTCTGTCGGTTTAGATGATCATGAGTGGGGCGTTACATTATTCTCTGATGATATGCTTCAATTCAAGAAAATCGTTTACGAAATGCGCTTTGATGAAGTTTCAGCACGCTACGGCGAATTTGGAGAGTTCTTAGTTGGAAACCTGCTGGACAATGAAAAACTGGAAATACTGTTAGCGATTTAATACTTATAAACCCGCTCCTCCTTGATGATTGGAATACCCAAACACACAAGGTTGACGGGTTTATTTTTCTCTAAAACGTAAAAAGATGAGTCGATATATTTCGACCCATCTTTCACGTATGATCATCCTGCAATTTTAAAATGATAATAATCGTATTAATGAATAAACCGATGACGATTAGAAGAACTAATAAATACCAATGAACCGGCTGTTCGTAAAAAATTGCAACCGCAAAGGACAATAATGCGCTAATTATTATGCCTAACCAAACCCCTATTTTCATGATGTTCACTCCCGCGTTTCTCGTCAACACCGGCAACAATCTCTCATTTTTTCACTTTATTTTACCCATTTCATTGAAATTTATTACATATAACCGAACTAATTATCCTATTGTATGTTGCGTGGTCAAAAAACAACACTGTATTTGGTGTTCATTTTTTTTGTTTATGCATATACTAAATCGAAAAAGGAGGTCACATCGAACGCCTAAACTTCAAATAAAAGGTTTACATGCCGCCCTTCTTTCTCGGTTACAGTGCGGCAGAAGGTGATGCAAGTGCCCTGCTTAGTGTGAAGACAGAGAAACAGCAGCCATTTCTTCGTTTACTGTTTCTTGTGCCGATGACTGCAGTATATTAAATTTCTTTATGAAAGGATGCAAAATTGACTTATTATTGGACGTCTCCAATGCAACAGATGAATCCTGCGACGGTTCCGATGCCTACAACTATGCAAGGTATGCAAGGAGTAGGCTTTCCACGTGAGGAATCCTATATCGAGAATATTTTACGATTAAACAGAGGTAAACCGGGTACGTTTTATTTTTCATTTGATAATGCGGTAGCTGGCAGTAATACACGGGCGGTTAGAGGAGTTGTGGAAGCAGCCGGCCGTGACCATGTTATTTTACGTGATTTAAAAAATAACCATCGCTTCCTGTTCCCGATGATTTACTTCGACTATGCGGAGTTCGATGAAGAATTAAGTTACTTTACACAACAACCATAAAAAAGTAAGGCGCCTTCATCAAGCGCCTTTTTTGTTGCGTAAAATACCGTGCAACAGCAAAAACGGCACCTGTATAAGGTACCGTTTTGAAGAGTCATACTTTAAACTGCTGAATTTCCTGTTGAAGTGTTTGAGCATTGTCGCTTAGTGATACGGCTATTGCATTTACTTGATGCATTGTAGCGGTTTGCTCCTCTACTGCTGCAGCTACCATCTCTAAGTTACTGCTTGATTCATTTGAGCTTTGTGCAATTTCATTAACCGATGCCGTCACCTGCTCTGCACTTGCAGAAAGCTCCTCGGAAGTAGCTGAAATTTCCTGGATTTGCATTGACATTTGCGTCACTGCATTTACGATCGATGTAAACGATTCCCCGGCGTTCGAAATAATCTTCACACCATCTTCCACAGAAACTAACGACTCTGTTACCGCACGTTCAACATTTTCCGTATCTGCTTTAATTTCAAGTGTTAAGTTAACTATTGAGTTGGCGGATGATTTCGATTGCTCGGCCAGCTTCCGCACTTCATCTGCTACGACTGCGAACCCTTTTCCATGTTCTCCGGCGCGCGCGGCTTCAATCGCTGCATTTAATGCCAATAAATTCGTCTGATCTGTAATCGATGTGATAAGTTGGGAAATATTATTAATTTCCTCTGTTTGCTGCGCCAGTTTTTGCACTAGAGCATTTACAGAGTTTGTTGACGAACTGATAATACTCATTTGTTGTTGGGCATCATAAATAATTTGCCCACCGTCTTTAGCTGTCTGTGTCGCATCAACCGAATTTCCAAGCAATTTTTGCGTTGATTCCGCTATACGTTGTACGCCTGCTGCTGTTTCTTCCATTGCACGGGCACTTTCATTTGATGCATGAGCAGAAATTTGTGCTCTTTCAGCTGTATCATTTACGCGCACCGTTACATCTTCCGTCGTCGCCGATATTTCTTCGGTGCTTGCCGAAAGTTCCTGTGCTGCGCCGTTTACTTGCTCTGAATTAACCTGAATATTTTTGATCAGGTTCGATAAATTGTTTTTCATCGAATTGAACGCATTGCCTAACTGGCCAATTTCGTCCTTCGTCTTCACTACAATATCTTGCTGCGATAAATCCCCTGCTGCAATAATATTTGCTTCATTTACAATACCATTCAATGGAGAAATAATTGTTTTACGAATATATACCATAACAAGTATGCCGATAAGAACACTGATAGCTAAAGCAATACCGGCAACTAAAACAGAGAAGGCAAATGAATCATCTGTTTTCGTATTAATCGCATCGAGCTTATTTTCCTGATACTCTACCATTTGAGCTGTTGCATCGAACATTCCGTCACTTGCTGCGCGCAGCTTTGTATTAATAAAACCGTTTGCGAGTATTTGATCTCCCCGTTCGAAAGCATCCATCATATCAAGATAACCGTAATTAAAGTCATCCCGGTATTTGATGATTTGTTCCATCAGTTCTTTCATCGTATCGCTTGATACTAGTTTACTTAAATGTTCAATCTCCTGATCCAGTAATTCGTTGTACTGCTTAAAGCTTTTGGCAGATTCCTCTTTTCCATCAAAAACAAATGCCCGCGCATACATCCCTTGCATGGCAACGTTAAAACGGATTGTGTCTAAAGAACGAATCTGCTCAACCCGGTAGTCGAGTGCTTCATCCATATTTCCTTGTATATTTTTCAGACTCATATAGTTAAGTACTACTGTAATAGTAATTAATATGATCATTATAATTAGTGCAGCATTTAACCTTTTCCCTACACTCATGTTGATTCCTCTTCTCGTTGGTCATTTAAAAGAAATTCCAATGTCGCCTGTCCTAAAACTTTTGCAGCAACAAGCATTGCCCGTTCATCAAAATCAAACCGGGCATGATGGTGCGGATATACCGTTTCCCACTCCGGATCCTTTGCTCCTGTAAAGAAGAAAGTTCCTGGAACATGCTGCATATAGTAGCCGTAATCTTCTCCAATCATAAATGGAGGACAAACGGAAACCTTTTCAACACCTGATGTTCCGTTTGCTATTTGGGCAACAAATTGTGTTTCGGCTACATGGTTAATTACGGGAGGGTAACCATCGAAATATTCAAAACGGTAGTCAGCATGCATTCCTAAACATGTCGCTTTCAATAATAATTCGATTTCCTCTTTCATCTGCTTTCGCACTTGTTCATCAAAGGCACGAACAGTTCCTTGAATTTTTACTGTATCCGCTATGACATTGAACGGATTAACCGCTTCAAATTGCCCGACCGTCACTACACCCGATTCAAGCGGTGCAATGCGGCGTGAAATAATTGTCTGTAATTGTGTGACAAAGTGTGCACCAACAACGATTGCGTCAACCGAATGCTGTGGCTCTGCACCGTGTCCTCCCTTTCCTTGAATCACAATTTCGAATCGATCTGCTGCTGCCATAATGGCTCCTTCTCGTACAAGCACTTCTCCTAAGGGAGTCGGTGCCCATAAATGTGTTCCGAAAATTACGTCTACACCGTCTAAACAGCCATCTTCAATCATTGCCTTTGCCCCTCCTGGAGCAAGCTCTTCTGCATGCTGATGGATAAACACGATATTGCCGGATAGATGTTCCCGCATTTCTGTTAATACTTTCGCCAAGATAAGTAATGTTGCCGTATGACCATCATGGCCGCATGCATGCATCACTCCATCATTTTTTGATTTATAAGGAAAATCATTTAGTTCCTGAATTGCCAATGCATCAAAATCCGCACGTAAAGCTACTGTCTTCCCTGGATTTGCTCCTTTTAATGTAGCTACAACTCCACGGCCTCCAACATATTCTCGAACTTCCAAACCTAATTCACGGTGGAAATTGGCAATATATGCAGGTGTATGTACTTCGTGATGGGATAGTTCCGGGTGCTCATGTAAATAGCGTCGAATAAATACCATCTCTTCAAAATTTTCTTCTAACTTTAATAATAATTGGTCCATTTTCCTTACCCCTTTACTCTCTTACTTTATAACTATACAATAAATTCAAATAATTTAGATAAAAGATTTTATTTTCCTAACAAAATAATAAAAAAAGCATATACTTCCATTTTAAGGAGTATATGCTACGAATTTTATTGAGTCTTTTTTACTACTGTTGTTATAACCATAATCCAGCCCACTAAAAAGAATACTCCGCCAATAGGAGTAATAGCCCCGAGTACGCCGATTCCTGTTAAAGCTAAAATCATTAAGCTTCCTGTGAAGAATACAATACCTGCATTAAAGCAGAACATCGCAATTTTCAACTGCTTCACTTCACCGAAAATTGCTTTTGACATTAAAATACCAACCAAAATAAGTGCTGTTGCATGAAACATTTGATATTGGATTGCTGTATCCCAAATGCCGGCACTGTAATCATCGAGCAAATCTTCCAGTGCATGTGCTGCAAAGGCGCCTAATGCAACTGCTAAAAATCCATGAATTGCGCCAGATATTATTGAACCTTTCATTTCTTTTACCTCTTTCTTTTTTAATCCAGGTTACATCCCTATAATAGGGGGATTCCATTCCGCAAGGGCGTTTCTCTCTGTTAAAAATCAAACAATGAGTCGCCGTTTGCATCGTCTTCTTCAAGCTTTTGTGCTGGAATTGCAACCGGTTGCGTGTATACAGGTGACGAGATCGTTGAACTCATGCTATTTATGGAAGCAGGTTTTGGCGAACTGATTTTTTCGTCTAAAACGACATCACATAGCGCACGAATTGCCGCCAGCTTTTCACGGGCTTGTTGTTCTGTTGACGCATGTGCTGCTTCTGTTGTCAATTTTTCAATTTGCTTAACAATCGATTCATACGTAATCATCGCTTTTGCCCACCTTCTCTATTTTTCGGTACAAATTTTAAGCAGTCCATTCCCGAAGACTGTTTTACAACGAGAGATGGCAGCTGCTTCGTTTTAAAGCCATATGCTGTGCAACCGCGCGGATTAAACTGATCCCATGTCACACGAAAATGCTGGCATTTAAAGCAATCTACTTTCATTTGCCGTTCCCTCTCTTTCTATCAATACTTTATCATGCTTTCAGGCAAAAGTTTAGCTTGTTTTCCTATTTATTCGTTAAGCACCAGTCAATCGGCTGCTGACCTAAAGACAGAAGTGCTTCATTTGCTTTTGAATATGGTTTGCTTCCGAAAAAGCCGCGGTGTGCGCTTAATGGACTCGGATGTGGAGATTGTAAAATAATATGGTTGTCAGAAATTCGTTCAATTAAAATCCGTTTACTTTGTGCCGGTTTTCCCCATAATAAAAATACAATTGGCTGTTCACGTTTCGCGAGGTTTTCAATAATAGCATTCGTAAATTGTTCCCAACCTTGCCCTTTATGGGAATTTGCTTTGCCTGCTTGTACAGTTAAGACGGTGTTTAATAATAATACGCCCTGCTTTGCCCACGACGTTAAGTCCCCATGCTCCGGGATTTCGCAGCCAATGTCCTGCTGCAGTTCCTTCATCATATTTTTTAGACTCGGAGGCAATTTTTGCCCTTTTTCAACCGAAAAACTTAATCCATGTGCCTGATTCGGACCATGATACGGATCTTGTCCTAATATGACTACTTTTACATTATCGTAATCCGTTAACTGGAGAGCATTAAAAATATTCTCCTTCTTCGGATAAACTGTTTCTTCCATGTATTGTCTCTCTAAAAATGTTTCAAGAAGTTTATAATACGGCTGCTCTACTTCTCGAGCCAATAAATCTTTCCAACTATTCGTCAACTGTTCCATCATAATTTCCACCTCATTTTAAACGCTATTGAATTTCATGCAGAAGTTCAAGTAATTTTTCTGGCATTATAGATTTTTCGTTTTCTGACTATTTTTATATAGTCAGCTAGACGTTATACTTAACCTAATTATAATTCGAATTTTCACTTTAAGGAGCTATGCTATATGACACTTAAAAAAACTTTAACGATTGCCGGTTCTGATACTTCTGCAGGCGCAGGAATGCAGGCCGATTTAAAAGCCTTCCAGGAACATGGCACATACGGAATGGTCGCATTGACAGTTGTTGTGACAATGGATCCGAAAACTTGGAGCCACACAGTGACACCACTACCGACTGAATTATTGCAGAAACAAATTGATACAGCCCTTTCAACAGGTGTCGATGCCATTAAAACGGGCATGCTTTCAACTGAAGAAATTATTCAAATGGCCTCAAAAGCGATTCAGGCTTCCGGTACAGATAAAATTGTCATCGATCCTGTAATGGTTTGCAAAGGCGAAGATGAAGTATTGAACCCTGGCAACACGACAGCAATGATTAAATATTTATTACCCTATGCAACAGTTGTCACACCTAACCTTTTCGAAGCGGGACAGCTGGCAGGCACAACAACGCCGAAAACAATCGAGCAAATGCAAGCTGCCGCTGTGAAAATTCATGAGCTTGGCGCGAAAAATGTTGTAATTAAAGGTGGAAAAGCCTTAGTACATGATAAAGCCGTTGATTTGTTCTATAATGGAGTAGAATTTAAATTATTAGAAACAGAAAAAGTTTCTTCTACTTATAATCATGGGGCAGGCTGTACTTTTGCAGCGAGTATTTGTGCAAACTTAGCAAATGGTCTTACTGTTGAGGAATCGGTTATTGAAGCGAAAGAATTCGTTTCAGCGGCGATTAAACACGGTTGGGCTTTAAATGAACATGTTGGACCAGTAATGCATGGGGCAAAACCACGCTTCGGTGCACCTGAAGTTACTGTTACAACAATTCCAAATTATGTTAAAGCATAATGCATAAAACTTCTACAAGTAGAAGTTTTGCCTCCGGCGGATGTTACAGATTCGGCAAGGAATTCTTTGCGTCAACGCAAAGCCGAATCCGGACGCAATTACGCTGAGGCGTACTTGATATAGCTGCGTCACACAAGAACTCGATTCTTGTGTGACTTTTTCGTTTCACAGTCGAATATATTTGACTATACTATTAATAGAAAGATTCGAAAGGAGTTAATAAGAGTGATGAAGGAAGTAAATACTAACGAGCTCCAGGAATTAATTAATTCTTTTGCGAACAAAGACGTTTTTATTCATCTAGAAACTACAAATGGCTCTTATGCAACACATTACAATGAAGGCTTTTTTAATGCAGGCGCATTTATCCGAAATGTACAAATACGCTATGAATTAGGAAAAGTTGTAGGAGACGCACCGCACCGTGTCGGTCTTAAAATGCCGCATGGCTGGGTTTACGCGCAAGGAATTACACATTTTGAACTGGATGATCAGGGCCGATTACTAATGGCCGGTTTAGATAATACTGGAAAGCTGGCGGTTGCATTGGAAATCAGCGAAACGCCATTTGCTTATTAAGGAGGTCGCTTATATGACATTACAAGAAGAACGTCACGTTTTAGTCGTTTATCCGCATCCGGATGATGAAGCCTTTTCAGTTGCAGGTACATTACGCTTATTCCACAATATGGGAGTTCCTGTTACATATGCTTGTTTAACATTGGGCGAAATGGGACGAAATTTAGGAAATCCTCCATTCGCAACACGCGAATCATTGCCTGAAATTCGCCGAAAAGAGCTGGTGGATGCATGTGAAGCAATGGGTATCGGTGATTTGCGTATGATGGGTTTACGTGACAAAACAGTTGAATTTGAAGACGATGAAAAAATGGTCAAGCTCGTTAATGATTTGATTGTCGAGCTGAATCCATCACTAATCTTCACATTTTTACCTGGCTTTGCTGTCCATCCTGATCATGAAGCAACTGGGCGCGCTGTTGTTGAAGCGGTACGTCGTATCGATAAACAGTATCGCCCTCGTATTTTAGCTTGTGCATTTGCGAATGACACAGTCGAGAAAAACGGTGAGCCGGATGTTACAATCGAAATCTCGTCTGTCAAAGCAGATAAGTTAAAAGCTTTAAAAGCGCATGCTTCTCAAACTGCCTGGATGATACAAGACGCAGAAAAACGAGTAGATACCGGTGATGTCTCACTAGATAACTGGTTAAGCCACGAAAGGTTTTATACTGTAACATTCAATGATTAATGTATATTTATAATTTCAAGGACGTTTGCATATTTTTGGATTTGCAGGCGTCCTTTTTTCTCTTATTCATCTCTTGTATTTTTATTCGGTTCAATTTTAGCTTATTTCTTCAAAAATATGATGCCTATTACGTCTAAACCTTTCGCCTGCCTAATTATATTCATTTTTTAATCAATATAGTTTTCAGAAATATTAATCTTTATGTAAAACAGTAGACAAATGAATATTCACGTTTTATAGTGTATAAATATTCAAACTAACAATCAAAGAGGTTATCATATATGAAAACAAAATTTTCTTCTTATACTTGGTTTCTGTTTATTGCCCTTTCTGCACTTGGTGTGTTTTTATTTATTACACCAATTAATACAGAAGACGGCATAAAAGTACCGATTGCGATTCTTGCGAACTTTTTGGCAGGTAAAGTGGAGCCATTCATCCACTGGTTCGCACTCATCGTGTTTATTATTGCAGCGGTAGGATCTGTCGTAATGCAGTTTATTCCGCAAAAAAAAGAGCAACGAACACTAGTTGATTCATTATTCCGTGTGAACTGGTTCTGGACAATCATGCGTGTGCTTGCAGTAATTTTTGCAAGTATGTTTCTTTTCCAAGTTGGTCCTGAAAGCTTAACGAGCGAAGTAACGACAGGTGTGCTAATTGATCCCGCAACTGGTCTTGTAACGTTTATGTTCGTGCTGTTTTTATTCGCAGGGTTATTGCTGCCGCTATTAACAGATTTCGGTTTACTCGAGTTCTTCGGTTCAATGATGGTGAAAATTATGCGTCCCCTATTCAAGATCCCAGGCCGTTCTGCCATTGACTGTCTCGCTTCTTGGGTTGGCGATGGCACAATCGGCGTATTACTTACAAGCAAACAGTATGAAGAAAAAAATTATACAGGCCGTGAAGCAGCGACAATCGCGACAACTTTCTCGGTCGTATCGATCACATTCTGTTTAGTCGTTGTTGAAACAATCGGCATTGGTGATTACTTTATCGAGTTTTATGCTTCTGTCATTCTTTGCGGATTAATTTTAGCATTCATTATGCCTCGTATTTATCCGTTAAAACAAAAGGCGGATACTTTAATTGATGGTTCACACGTTCCTGCAAACCGTGAAGATGTACAAGAAGGCTATAATGTATTCTCCTATGGATTGCACAATGCTTTATCGAAAGCTGATTCTAACCGTAACTTAGGTAAAATGATCAAAAACGGTTTTATTAATGTACTGGAGATGTGGTTTGCGGTTACACCAATTATTATGGCGTTCGCCACAATCGCATTAGTGTTAGCCGAGTTCACAAGCTTCTTCCGTGTTCTAGGAATGCCGTTTGAGCCAATTTTAGCGCTTCTGCAAATTCCTGAAGCCGGCGAAGCTGCACAAACGATGATTGTCGGTTTTGCGGACATGCTGTTACCTTCAATTTTAGGTGCTGGCATTGAATCCGAAATGACACGCTTCTTCATCGCGACAGTATCGGTTACACAATTAATCTACATGTCTGAAGTCGGCGGACTGATATTAGGTACGAAGCTTCCATTAAAGCTTTGGGATCTATTCATGATTTTCTTAATCCGTACAATCATCTCGATTCCGATTATCGCAGCAATTGCACATCTTTTATTTTAACTAAACAATAAAGGGCTGCCGGAAAGTCAGATTTTCTACTGACTTCCGGGCAGCCCTTTTTACTATTTACTTCGTGCTTGTGAAGCCACCGTCGATACGAATAACTTCCCCATTAATATACTCTGCTTTTGAAGTTAACAGGAAGGTTACAAGCTCTGCTACTTCCTCTGGTGTACCTAAACGTTGTTGCGGGATTCCGCCTGTAGCATTTTCCTTCATTTGCGGATTTGCTTCATAAAAGGCTTTTACCATTGGTGTTTCAGTCGGCCCTGGTGCAATCGCATTCACGCGAAGTCCGTCTTTCGCGTATTCCGCTACCATACTTCTCGTTAACCCGACAATTCCGTGTTTCGTTGCCGAATATGTAACAACGGAATCCTGTCCAATTACACCGGCGCTTGATGCCGTATTCACAATGGAACCACCACCGTTTTTCAGCATTACTTCCGCCACATAGCGTACACCATAAAGTGCCCCAAGCAGGTTGATGCCGACAATTTGTTCAATTTCCTCAATCGTAGTGTCTAAGTAGAATTTACCGCTGCCGGAAATCCCTGCATTGTTAAAGAAGTAATCAATCGAACCGAAATGCTTCTGTGTTTCTTCAACATAGTTTTTTACTTCCTCAGCTTTTGATACATCCGCTTTAATGAAAATAGCGTCTACGCCATGCGCTTTTACTTGTTCAACTGTTTCGTTTCCGCCTTTTTCACTGACATCCACTACCGCAATATTAATACCTTCCTGAGCCATACGGATGGCTGTTGCCTGTCCTAACCCGCTGCCTCCACCTGTGATAATCGCTGTTTTAGTCATCCCTATTCCTCCTGATTATATGATTTTAGACGCTTGCCAATAAGTTTTTCCTATCCGCAAAATTGTCATGCCACAATAATTTATTTTTCCCCTTTGCTTTTCAACTAAACATTGGGAGGTGATTTACGACTTGGTACATACATAAGCTTTACCTGTTCCGTTCATGGATATGCACTTCAATGAAATTTAGTGTGCGTACCAATTTGAAGGGAATCTTGTCTGAATCAATGCTCGATTTCTCTATTAAAACGCTTTCATTATGGCGTATTGATGAATTTTCATAATTTACAGAATTTTTAAGCCATTACGACATAAATTTATGATAGAATAATATAATCTTTAATCAGATGACGGAGGTTACATGGATATGGGAGTTACTCAACCGAATACGATTGCAGTCGAAAACGTATTAATCGCACATCATTTTTTAAAAGATGTTGTTGTACATACACCCCTGCAATTAAACGAATATTTATCAGAAAAGTATGGGGCAAAAATTTACTTTAAGCGTGAAGATTTGCAGCATGTTCGCTCATTTAAATTACGTGGTGCCTACTATAAAATTAAAAAAATTGAAACTGAGGCTCGTGCATCAGGTGTCGTCTGTGCAAGTGCCGGCAATCATGCACAAGGTGTTGCCTATGCGTGCGCAAAGCTGGAAATTAAAGCGACAATCTTTATGCCGAAAACAACACCGAAACAAAAGATCGATCAGGTACGGATGTTTGGCAGAAGCTTTGTGGAGATTGTGCTGGCAGGAGATACATTTGATGACTCTGCGGAAAGCGCACTTGCCTATTGTGAGCAGGAGAATCGCATTTTCATCCACCCGTTCGATGATGCAGATGTAATGGCTGGCCAAGGAACAGTGGCGGTTGAAATTATGAATGACATCGAAGAACCGATCGATTATGTATTTGGCAGTATAGGCGGTGGTGGCTTAATGTCTGGCGTCTCTTCCTACATTAAAAACTTATCCCCTTCGAGTAAAGTTATCGGTGTGGAGCCTGCTGGTGCAGCTAGCATGAAATCTGCTTTCCAAAATGGAGCAGCGGTTTCTTTGGATTCGATCGATAAATTCGTTGATGGGGCTGCTGTTAAATGTGTTGGGAATGATACATATGAAGTATGCCGTCACTATTTGGATGATATTATCGCCGTTCCGGAAGGCAAAGTATGTACGACTATTTTAGATCTATATAATAAGCATGCAATTATTGCCGAGCCTGCTGGAGCATTATCGGTTGCTGCACTCGACTTTTACGCAGAGCAAATTCTCGGAAAATCGGTAGTCATCATTATTTCGGGAGGAAATAACGATATAGGACGAATGCAGGAAATTAAAGAGCGCTCGCTGATTTATGAAGGGCTGCTGCACTATTTCATCGTAAGTTTCCCTCAGCGTTCTGGAGCATTACGCCAATTTTTAACGGAAGTGCTTGGTCCGAATGATGATATTACAACGTTTGAATATACGAAGAAGAACAATAAAGAAAGTGGTCCAGCATTGGTCGGCATTGAACTTGCACATCGCGAAGACCACGCAGGATTAATTGAACGTATGCACGCAAACGGTTTTGAGTACAAAGAAGTAAATAACGACAGTACACTGTTTGCGTTGCTAGTTTAAAATGAATTATAAAAACTCGATTTTCTCTCGGAGAAAATCGAGTTTTTGCTTTATCTGTCTGGAACTTTTCATTTAGCCTAACAACGCGCGGTCTGAATTCATTTTTTCGCCGCGGATTTGTTCGAACTCGTGCATTAAATCCGGAATCGTCAAGTCCTGTTTACGGTCTTCACCGACTTCCAGGATGATTTGACCTTTATCCATCATAATGAGGCGATTACCCAAATCGAGCGCCTGCTGCATATTATGCGTGACCATCAGTGTCGTCAGCCGGCTTTCCTCGACCAGCTCTTTCGTCAGCTTTGTAATAAGTTCAGCGCGTGACGGGTCAAGTGCAGCTGTATGTTCATCAAGCAGTAAAATCGAAGGCTTCGTAAATGTCGCCATTAATAAACTTAATGCCTGACGTTCCCCGCCGGATAGTAATCCGACTTTAGCCGATAATCGGTTTTCCAAATTCAAATGCAGTTTTTCCAATGATGTTTTAAAAAACTCACGACGCTTTTTATCAACACCGAAGCGCAATGAACGTTTCGTGTTACGTGAATAGGCAATCGCCAAGTTTTCTTCAATTGTCATCGTTGGTGCTGTACCTGCCATCGGATCCTGAAAAACACGGCCGATATGGACAGCACGCTTATATTCAGGCAGGCGGGTTAAATCATTGCCGTTAATTTCGACAGTGCCGAAATCTGGTGTTAACGCTCCGGAAATCATATTCATCATTGTCGATTTTCCGGCACCGTTACTACCGATAATTGTAACGAAATCACCAGGTGCCAAATGCAAGTTAATATTGTCCAGTGCAATTTTCTCATCGGGTGTACCTTCGTTAAATACTTTATTAATGCCATCTAATTTAAGCAAGGCTCTTCCCTCCCTGCTCAATATCTACTTTTGTCTGCTGTAATGCGAGACGTTCTTCCAAACGTTTTGCTTTTCTCTTTTTCTCTTTATATTTCCCTACGATTTGCGGTATTACTAGCGCTAAAATAACGATAACCGCCGTAATTAATTTCATATCACCCGAGTCAAGCCATTTTACACGTAACGCCAATGCGTAAATCATTCGGTAAATTATTGCCCCGGCAATAACTGCAAATGTGACACGAACAATCGATTTTGTTCCGAAAATTGCTTCACCAATAATTACAGATGCCAAACCGACAACAATCATACCTATACCTAAACCGACATCGGCAAACTTTGTATACTGGGCAATTAATGCACCCGATAATGCTACCATACCATTTGAAATTCCCAGTCCTAAAATGACTAATGAATCGGTATTTGCCGAAAAGCTGCGGATCATTCGTTTATTATCGCCTGTTGCACGGATTGCGAGACCGATTTCTGTTTTTAAGAACCAGTCTACTACTAGTTTAATAACCGTTGTAACAATAATCATTAAAATTAAAATTCCCCAAGTTGTTGGAACAGAAGCTAAGCCCATTGATTTCAGTACGTTTGTAATTGCTGAATCAATGCCTAAATTCGACCAGAAAGAGCCGAACGTCGAAAAAACTGTTTCTGAATTTAATAGTGGAATATTTGGTCGGGTTACACCGGTATCTGAGCTTAGCCCCATAATTCGAAGATTAATCGAATAGAGAGCAATCATCATTAAAATCCCTGCAAGCAGCGGATTTATTTTCCCTTTAGTGTGTAAAATTCCTGTCATACATCCAGCAATAAATCCAGCAACTGTTGCGACCAATGTGGCAAGGAGCGGATTATAGCCAAGCACGATCATCATCGCTGCCGTACCTGCCCCCGTTACAAAGCTTCCATCAACCGTTAAATCCGGAAAATCCAGCACACGGAATGTCAAATAAACCCCAAGTGCCATAATTGCATAGATGATCCCTTGCTCCACTGACCCAAACATAGCTGTAAACATCTCGAATCATCTCCTGACTTTTTTAAAAGTTTTAAGCAAGTCAGCCTAAACATTTTATACCTGTTTAGGCTGACTTGCTTTTTGTATAAATAAAAATGAACTATTGTACTTCTGCTTCCCATTCAGGCTTAATTTCCAAGCCTAGGTTTTCTGCAGTAGCTTTATTGATTACTAGTTTCAGGTTAGCCGGGTATGCAGCCGGAACTTCTGAAGGTGTTTTGCCTTCCAATAAAATTTGTGCTGCCATTTGCCCTGCTTCATAGCCGATATCGTAGTATTCGAAACCGTATGCTGCTAAACCGCCGCGCTCTACTGAATCAAGCTCACCGACAATAAGCGGTAATTTGTTTGCATCTGCTACTTCGATTACAGATTCAAGTGCCGATACGACCGTATTATCTGTAATAATATAAAATGCATCTACTTTTCCTACTAGTGACTCTGCTGCCTGACGTACTTCCGATGAAGCAGATACCGCTGCTTCCACAATAGTTACGCCTTCTTTTGCTGCAATTTCTTTCACTGCCGCAATTTGTGCAACTGAATTTTGTTCACCAGCGTTATATACCATCCCTATATTTTTTGCCCCTAGTTCTTTTAGGAAAGCAACTGTTTTCGGCATTGTTTCCGGATGTAAATCAATCGTACCTGTTACGTTAGCACCAGGTGTTGCCATTGACTCGATCAATTCTGCACCTACTGCATCCGTTACCGATGTAAAGATAACCGGAATATCAGAAGTTGCACTTTTTGCAGCCTGCGCTGAAGGTGTTGAGTTCGCGAAAATCAAATCTACATTATCCCCGACTAACTGCTGGGCGATTGTCATGTTCGCACTGTTATCATTGTTCGCAGATTTGTCTACGTATTCTGCTTTAATACCTGCATCTTCAATTGCTTTTTTAAATCCTTCTTTTGCTGCATCTAATGAAGGATGCTCAACAATCTGTGTTGTTCCGATTTTAAAAGTTTTGTCGCTATCTGCTTGAGTTGTATCTACAGCTTCGCCATTTGACGTCTCGTTCGAAGATGTGTCGCTCTCTTCCCCGCCACAAGCAGCTAATAATAAAAGAAGCCCGAATAATAAAAAGGACAGCTTCATTAAATTTTTTCTCATCTTATTTCCCCCTAGTTAACTTTATCGATTTAAAGCGCCGAACTTCATTTCGATGAAGTATTGAAATAATATTACCGCGTCATATTTAGATAGTCAATAACATTTGGAATGTTCTGAATTCATTCTAGGTAATGTGCCTCATTTTGGAATTTAGTTGATACACTTCAAACCGCTAAGCAACGCGGTTTGTTGAACTTTTTACTCTTTACAATTTTTTTGAGGTTTTAATGAAAAAAAAGTACTATATATCTTTACTTTTATTTTCAATATTGCTATGATTGCAGTTGCTTTGCGTGGTTCGTAACCATCCCACGTTAAAAAACTAGGAGGATTTCCATATGAAGGTAAAGTTTATTGCAGCGAGTGCTATTATTGCAGCATTATATATTGCTGTCACAATACTTGTTGCGCCAATTAGCTTTGGGCAAGTACAGTTCCGTATTGCCGAAATTTTTAACCATTTAGTCGCATTTAATCCGCGCTATATGTTAGGTGTAGTTTTAGGTGTTTTTATATCCAATTTCCTGATGTCTTCGATCGGTCCAATCGACTTAGTATTTGGTGTCGGACATACGATTATTACACTGGGAATTTTCATATTCATTTGTAAGTTTGTGAAAAACATTTGGGCTCGTCTAGTTATTAATACAACACTATTTACGTTTACAATGTTTATCATTGCAGCACAGCTGAATATCGTGCTTGGCTTCCCGTTCTGGGAAACTTGGCTGTTTGTAGCATTTGGAGAATTTGTTGTATTGGCGGTTGGAGCACCGATTATGTACACTTTAAATAAACGATTGGATTTCAAAAAATTAATCTAATATCGATTGTTTCACCAGCTGACTTTTTTTATGTCAGCTGGTTTTTTATTCAGCAAAAATGTTTTAGAATTGTTTGACATTTCATTTTTCAGTGTTAGAATAAAGCATAATTCAAATGTTATTTACGGTAGCAGGTTGCGGGAGCGTGACCACCGTTTTCGTTTAGTTGAGCTTAGTTGAGTAAATTGTTGAATAAGAAGAGTAGCATTTACCGTTTTGTCCAGAGAGCGTATGGCTGGTGAAAATACGCCAAAAGGTAAATGTGAATGGGCCTTATGAAAGCTGCTGGCGTTAGTCGGCGGACGGTACCCTGCCGTTATCAGGTTTAAGTGGAAGCAAGGTTTTTTCAGTTGCTTCAAACGAGGTGGCAACGCGGTGCAGATCGTCCTCAGCAAAAGTTAATTCTTTTGCTGAGGGCGATTTTTTTTATTCAGCAAAGCTTTATATTAATTACAAGATTGCTAAATAATCTGAATCGTAAAGGCGTAGTTTATTTCAAAAAAGGAGTGTTTCAAATGGTAGTTCAGCAACATTTTCGTACATCAATGAAAAAAGTAAATGGGGATTTACTGACACCGATTTCTATTTTCCAGCGACTGCAAGGTGAACGGAAGTTTTTATTGGAAAGTTCCTCTAAATATGATGGCAATGGACGCTATTCGTTCATCGGTGTCAACCCGCGCAAAACATATATCGGGACTGATGATCAGCTTTTAGATTATGCACATCATTCCAGTAAAGCCTACACATATGAAGGCGAGCTGATCCAACTATTAAAGCAGGTGATGCCGCGTATTTCATCACATACGGAATATCCGTTTACAGGTGGCGGAATTGGCTATATTCACGCATTGCAGAAGCCATTGCCTGAACTGCAGTTTCATGTTTACGATACGCTCGTTATTTTTGATCATTTAACAGATGAAATCGCTGTTTTCCATACAAATATTGAAGCAGAGCAAGTAGAACTAAATATTGATCAATTGATTGAACAGCTGTTTACAACACCAACACCTGAACAGTCGCCCTATACATTACAACATGTCGAAAAAGAGGAAAATGGACGTTATCGTGCGCAATTTACAGGAGAGGCCCTTTCCCTTTATCGAAAAATGCGCGTCGAACACGCTGCGCCATATATGTACTATGTCGAATTTGATGATTGCACAGTAATCGGCACATCAAAATCAAACTACATGCAAGTAAGGAACGGAAATATTTCCGTTACAAATGATGCTCCGTCAATCGAACGCTATAGTACAGAAAATTCGGTGCAGCAGCTTGCCAATGTTACAACAAGTACGTTAAGCCCTACCCTTCATGCAATCGATGTCGTGAAAGGGCTATTACCAGCACAAGGCTTAATCGGCTATATCGGCTTTAATGGTCAGGTCGATTTCACAACACCTGAACAGACGATAATAATTCAAGGAAATGTCGCACAGCTTCACTCGGAAGCAGATGAAGAAGCGCCATTCCACTCTTTACTGAAAGGATGATGAACATGTCTTTACTTCCATACATTGAACAGATTGAGCGAAAAGAGCACTTAGTTTTTGAGGAAATGCAGCGGGCGGCACAGCTAATTTTTAATGAGCAAACACCGAAAGAACAGATCGCCTCATTTTTAACGGCGATAAGCGCAAAAGGAGAAACAGCACATGAAGTTGCAGGCTTAGCTTCAGTAATGAAATCACATGCAGTTGCTGTCGACGTACCCGAAGGCATTTATATCGATAACTGCGGCACAGGCGGTGATGGACTTCAAAGCTTCAATATTAGTACAACATCCGCATTTGTACTGGCAGGTGGCGGCATTTCAGTAGCTAAGCACGGCAACCGGAAAGTATCAAGTGCCTCAGGAAGTTCGGATGTGTTGGAGGCACTTGGCATTACGCTGCTGCCGAATATCGAGCAAACATCCGAACTGCTCAGACAGCATGGTATCGCCTTCTTGCATGCTCCGAATATGCATCCGAAGTTAAAACGGATTGGTGAAGTACGACAGGCAATCGGCAAGCCGACAATTTTCAATTTGGTCGGCCCCCTGACAAACCCTGTCCCGTTAAAAACACAGTTTGTCGGCATTAACCGACCTAACTTCACGACCGATTATGCGGAAGTGCTCCATATGCTAGGACGTGAACGTGCAATCGTCGTGTCAGGTGCACAAGGGATGGATGAAGCATCGCTGGATGGTGAGAATACTTTTGTTCTGTTAGACCGGGGGGACATGATCCCATTTAAACTGCGTGCTGAAGATGTCGGCTTAGCCGCACAGCCACTTTCTGCAATTCGCGGTGGCACTCCTGCTGAAAATGCGGACATTATGCGTGACTTACTTAAAGGCAAACAAAGTGTGTATTTTGATACGGTTCTTTTAAATGCCGGTATTGGTTTCTTTGCATATGGGCTTGCCGAGACGATGAAGGAAGGAATCGATATGGCGAAGGACAGCATTATGTCAGGACGCGCTTATGAAAAGCTAGAAAATATCGTTGCCTATAGCCAAGAACAGATACAGGAGGAACCCGTAAAATGACAATTTTAGACCGGATTATTGACCAAAAAAAGACTGAGCTGCCACAATTGCTTTCGACAAAGCCTGTGTTTTTAACAATTGATAAGGTTCGCCCTTCTCTATACGAAACACTGATATCAGCCAATTCATTGCAAGTAATTTCGGAAATGAAACGTGCCTCCCCTTCTAAAGGCGATATTGCGACAGAAGTCGACCCTGTTGAGCAAGCTTTACAATACGAAGAAGCAGGTGCTGCCTGTATTTCCGTATTGACAGAGCGCGCATTTTTCAAAGGTAGCTATGCGGATTTAAATGCCGTTGCAAATGCTGTAGACATACCGGTTTTATGTAAAGACTTCATTATTCATGAAGTTCAGATCGACTATGCGAAGGCTGCCGGAGCATCGGTTATCCTGTTGATTGTCGCAGCATTAACAGAAGACCAGCTGAAATCCCTATACGCCTACGCGACAGAACAACAGCTGGAAGTGCTCGTTGAAGTACACGATGCTGATGAATTAAAGCGGGCCCTTGCCATTGGGGCAAACATCATCGGGGTGAATAACCGGAATTTAAAAACATTCGATGTTTCACTGTCAGCAACACTTGAAATTGCACAGCTTCTTCCCCCATCACCGATAGCATTTATTAGTGAAAGCGGAATTTTAGGTCCGGAAGATGCCCAGTTTGTGGCGAATGCTGGCGCAAAAGGAATATTGGTCGGAGAAGCATTAATGCGCAGTGGAGACGTCAAAAATTCACTTAAAGCACTACAAATCGACATTATAGCAAAGGTTGGCGAAAATCGATGACAAAAGTAAAAATTTGCGGATTAAAAGAAATTGAACATGTGGAAACAGCCGTCAAAGCAGGTGCTGATTTTATCGGATTTATGTTTGCGCCCAGTAAACGACGCATAACGGTAGAGGAAGCAGCGGAACTGGCAAAGGCAATTCCGAGTACGGTCAAAAAAGTCGGGGTTTTTGTCAATGAAGAGCAAGCCATTATTCGCCAAATTGCGAAAGAAGTCGGACTCGATTATATCCAGTATCACGGGGATGAAACGCCCGAGCAGATTCAGGAAATCGGGCTGCCGGCAATTAAAGCGTTCTCGATTCGTGGTGAAGAGGATGTGACACGTGCGGCGACATATAATGTGGACTATTATTTGTTCGATGCGCCTGGAACTGACTTCCGTGGAGGAAGCGGAAAATCCTTTGACTGGATGCTGCTTGATAAAGTGAAGATCCCGCTTGAAAAGGTCATTTTGGCAGGTGGACTAAATGAAGAAAATGTTGGACTGGCGATTATGCTTGTCGAGCCATTTGCTGTAGATGTTTCAAGTGGTGTAGAAGTAGATGGTCGAAAAAGTTCAGCAGCGATTACGAATTTTATTGAAACAGCAAAAGGAGAGTTGATTTTATGACGACAGTAAAAGGACGATTCGGGCGATTCGGCGGCCAATTTGTGCCTGAGACATTGATGACTTCACTTGAGGAATTGGAGCTTGCATATGAGGTAGCAAAAAAAGACCCCTCTTTTCAGGAAGAACTTGATTATTACTTAAAGCAATATGTCGGACGTGAAACTCCCCTCTATTTTGCGGAGCGTTTAACGAAAAAAGTCGGCGGTGCAAAAATCTATTTAAAGCGTGAAGATCTAAATCATACTGGCGCACATAAAATAAATAATGCAATCGGCCAAGCACTTTTAGCAAAGCGGATGGGGAAGAAAAAAATTGTTGCTGAAACTGGTGCAGGTCAGCACGGTGTCGCAACAGCAACTGCGTGTGCATTGCTTGATATGGAATGTATCGTTTACATGGGGGCAGAAGATGTACGCCGTCAGCAACTGAACGTTTTCCGTATGGAGCTGCTCGGGACAAAAGTTGTTGCGGTAGAAAAAGGTTCCGCTACATTGAAGGATGCGGTTAATGAGGCGTTGCGTCACTGGGTTACTCATATAGAAGATACGCATTACATTTTAGGATCGGCACTTGGACCACACCCCTTCCCTACAATTGTCCGTGATTTCCAGCGTGTCATCGGGGATGAAACACGTGCCCAAATTTTACAGCAGGAAGGACGTCTTCCGGATACAGTTATTGCTTGTATCGGTGGCGGCAGTAATGCAATCGGAATGTTCTACCCGTTTGTGGAGGATCAGGGTGTAGCATTGTATGGAGTGGAAGCTGCAGGTTCAGGTGTCAATACCGACAAGCATGCGGCAGCAATTCATGTCGGGAAAACAGGTGTCCTTCACGGTGCGTTTATGTATTTACTGCAGGATGATAACGGTTTTGTTCAAGAAGCGCATTCAATTTCAGCAGGACTTGATTATCCGGGAGTTGGACCAGAACATTGTCATTTACATGAAACAGGTCGTGCTGCCTACCCTTCTGTTACAGATGAACAGGCACTTGAAGGTGTGAAGCTATTATGTAAAACAGAAGGAATTTTGCCGGCATTGGAAAGCGCGCATGCCGTTTACTACGCAAGTCAATTTGCCAAGAACAGACCTGCTGATGAAATTGTTGTCGTTTGCTTATCAGGACGTGGGGACAAAGATGTTCACACATTAATGGATAAACTTGGAGGTGGCGTGAAATGACATTGCAAATACAGCTTGAAAACGTATTAGCAGCAGGGGATAAAGCATTTGTTCCTTATATTATGGCAGGCGATGGCGGGCTTGAAACGTTAAAACCTACTATATTAAAGCTTCAGCAAATCGGAGTTTCCGCAATTGAGGTCGGAATTCCATTTACAGATCCTGTAGCTGATGGACCAACAATTGAACAAGCCGGCGAACGTGCACTCGCACACGGCGTGACATTGAAAAAGGTGCTGGATGAACTGCAAAGCTTTGCACAGGAAATCCATATTCCGCTCGTTGTCATGACGTACTTAAACCCGATTTTAGCTTATGGAATTGAAGCATTTGCAGAGGATGCAAAACTTGGTGGTGTTCAAGGACTGATTGTACCGGATATGCCTTTTGAAGAAAGTGTCTTATTGCATGATGCTTTAAAGGAAAACGGCATTGCACTTGTCCAGCTCGTATCATTGATGAGCCCTCCTGAACGTATTAAAAAATTAGCCGCTGCAAGTGAAGGATTCGTTTATGCCGTTACGGTCAATGGTATTACCGGTGAACGTGCAAGCTTTGCCACGGAACTTGCAGGCCACTTTGCTAACTTGAAAGCAGCGAGCAATATTCCGGTGTTAGCAGGCTTCGGTATTTCTACGACTGAACATGTAAAAAGCTTTGGCGATATCACGGACGGTGTAATTGTCGGCAGTAAAATTGTTACGGCACTCGTTGAGCAAGACTGGGCAACAATCGAAGCGCTTGTACAGGCAACGAAGAAATCGGCTGTAATTTAACCACTGCATATTAAGAGGATGCAAAGACTTGAAGAATTGGAGGACCCCTTCTCTTTTCATATCCTTGCATCCTACTTTCTTCTATATATATTATGTTTCCTTTATATGGTATCCTTTGATTAAATCTATTTAGTGGAGGTTCAAGATGATTGTAAAGGATTTTTTTGCCGGTTTGTTTTTTATTGGGCTTGCGGGTTATTTTACTTACGCATTAGTCGATAATATGCCGAACCTTTTTATTGAAAGTACAACCGTTTGGCAATATTGCGTTGCTTTCTTTCGAGTTGCGCTGATCATTTTCCTCTTTAATCTTGGCCTAGCGTTGATTAAACGCTTTTTTAAAGACAATACAGTTAAAAACGGGAACGCTCGTTAATATGCGTTCCCGTTTTTATTTTTCATTTACTCTTCTTCATTTAATGTTGCGCTAAATGCATCTTTAAAATCAGCATCTTTAATCGTAACGCGGGCTTCTTTCAACAAACGGGCTTCTACTGTTTCCCACTCTGTATTTGCAACTATTCGCTCTATCATTTTCTTTTTGATTTCTTCTTTTTGCTCTTCCAGTGAAGCATAGTCTTTCACTTCACGTTCATCTACTAGCTGAATAATTTCATAGCCTAAAGTACTTTCCACCGGCTCTGATACTTCTCCAGTTTCTAATGCATACGCTGTATCTGCAAATGTTGTTTCCATATCAGCAATGGACAGCCAGTCTTGATCGCCGCCGTTTTCGGCCGTTTCGCTATCCTGCGAGTTTTCTTTAGCAATCGCTTCAAAATCGCCGCCTTCCGAAATCTGCTCATACAATTGCTGCGCCTCTTCTTCCGTCTCGACTAAAATGTGGCGTGTATGAAGCTCATATTTTCCTTGCTCATAATAGGTCTCGATTTCTTCTTCTGTTACTTCAACATCTTCCATCGCTTTTTGCTGGAGCAATTGGAAACGTATTGTATCTTTGAATGTTTCTTCTGTATAGCCATTCGTCGCCAAAGCCGATTCAAAGCTTTCTCCGTACATTTCTTTATACGTTTCGAGCTGCTCCTCTATTTCTTTGTCCGACACTTCATACTGATCCGTTAAAATCTTATCGATTACGACTTGTTCCAAAAGAGTTGTTCCGGCTATTTCTTTCATCTGTTCATAAAATCCGGATTTTGTAATATCCCCGTAAGCAGTTGTTGCGACAATCTCGTTATCTGTATTACCACATGCCGCCAACAAAAGTGAAGTCATCAATGTGATACCGATTATAGTTTTTTTCATTATTACACTCCCTGTTTTTATGCTGTGAAGTTGCCGTCATAGCTTAACATTACCGCTGACGATACACCGTCTACTTTTGATAATGTTGATACGAAAGCAGCATCATTCCCCTTTAGGCGTACTTCATAGGTTACTTCCATTTGTTCATCATTCATCACCGATTTTGATTTTAATAAATAACGTTTTGAAGCTTCTCTCAACAATCTTTCAATTACTGCATTTGTTTCTTCATGCTCAAATCGAACAACAACTAAGTACGGGTTTTCGATCACAATTTTATTTTGGAAAACAATAATGACTGCTCCAATAATGACTGAACCAATTACCGCTAAAGGAATAAATCCTGCACCACATAAAATTCCGACTACTACTGACCAAAACAGGAATATTAAATCCATCGGGTCTTTAATCGGTGTACGGAAACGAACGATTGATAATGCACCGACCATACCAAGTGATAATAGAACGTTTTGACTGATCCCCATAATGACAAGTGCTGTTGCCATAGCCATAATCATCAGCGAAATATTGAACGAATGAGAGTACACAACGCCATTAAACGTTTTCTTATATATGAAGTAAATAAATACACCTAATAAAAAGGCACTCGCCAGTCCAATCAATGCGTCGATTAAAGAAAAGCTGGACGTCTTTTCTAGGAAACTCGATTTGAAAATATCATCAAAATTGGTGATATTCGTTGCTGCTAATAATGTAAACACTTAAAATTCCTCCTATTTTTTAGCCAAACATGCGGCTTAACTGATATTTTGAATATGCTTCATGACGCGTATGAATACCCTGCAGCAACATTTTAATGACTGTCGGCAGGTACTCGTCATACTTCACTTCCAAAATGACTTCATTTTGATCTAGTACATCGACCATTGGTAAGTTTTTGTCGAACATATCCGTATTGCGCAAGCTTGTCTGTACTTTGCAATCGAATGTTATACGCACATTGCCATGCTCATACAAGTAGGCTTCACGTTCATAGTCGACAACGGTTGTTGGTTTCAGGTGATACAGTCTAATGTCTTTGTACAAATCGCGAATTAATGAACGCTCATCATCTTTCATCCATTCGAAATCATTTACACGTAATCGCTCAAATTCCTTTTTTGTCAACGGGCATTTAGATTTGTATGTCTGGTTATTGCGCTTCGATTTACGCTCAAGATGAATAACCGCATCGCTTTTGTTGTAGATTCGTACGCGGTATTTATCCCGGTTTAAAAAGCCTTCCTTCTTTTCGTTCATTACCTTGTTGTCGAAGTTGTCGAAATAACAGGAACGGATAAGATAACGCCCGTTTGCATTTGCATGCGGATCAAGCTTCATCATATGACGCAGCTTCATTTTTAAAATTTGATAGTCGATATACGTAATCCCGAATTTCATTTCACTGCGGCCATTTTGATTATAGGATGTTTGTTTTGACACCTTGCTCACCCCTTTTTATATTTTCTTCTGCTTAGGATTAAAACAGCAACGATTGCGATGGTGACTGCTGCAAAGGAAGCTGCCAATATGATAATCGTCTGTTTTGAATTGCCTGTTGCCGCGTCTTTTACAAGTTGCTGCCCTGGCATGCCGTTCATTTGGGGCATGTTTTCAAAGTTCGGCATTTCACCGTTCATTTCTGGTGGTCGGTCTTGTGCTCCGTTTTCGCCGTTTGCGGGTAGCTGTCCTCTTTGTGGGCGATTACCGCGCCCTTGGTTGGCATTCCCTTGCCCGTTATCCTCGAAATCCGGTGGGGCTTGCCCGTTCATTTCCGGCATTTCGCCATTCATTTCACCGCCCTGGCCTCCGCCAAATCCTGAACCCGCACCAGATACACCTTCAATTTCACCGGCAAGTTGCTTTAAAATCGATTCGCCGCGCTGTTTTGCAAATTCCGGCAAGCTTTGTTCACCACTCACTCCTGCCAGAAATTGCTCTGTCGTTGCAAATTTGGATGGATCTTCATCTATTGCTTCCTGCAGCAGATCTTGTAATTCAGTTGTAATCGCAAGTACATTTTGTTCTGTTAAAATTTCAGCCGCGATTTTTTCTAAATAACCGTCATATAATTCCCGCGCTTCTTCGTCCTCTAAAATAATTTCCAATAATGGGCGTGCATCAACGGTTGTTCCGGATACAGGCTCCTTAATACTGAAATTTATATTGGATTCGGTTATGATCGTTTCGTTAAGCATCATGCCGCCACCCATGCCACCGTTCATCTGTGGCGGATTGTTTACGGGTTCTTCTGTTTGTGTTTTATTATTCTGCCCGCCATCCGTATTGACATTGGCTTGCCCGTCCGGACGACCGCCCCCACCGCCAAATCCGCCGAATGCCATGTTATAATCCCATGGAATAACCGAGAATTGTCCGTTTTCATCTTCATATAAATAGTAGTTATGCTTGAATGAGCCTTGATAACTGTCCATGCTGACAAGCGCCGTATTTAATGCGAAATAACGGGCTATCTGGTCGATATCTACTGAAGAGGTGTCACCCTCGCTAAGTTCTTTCATCATGTTGATGATATTCGAATTTTTTTCAGCCGTTTGTTTGTTCATTTTTACTTCATCGAAAATACCAGCGTAATCATCTGTCTCATCCGATTTATAGACTAAATCACTGCCATCGCCTTCCGGTTTAAAAATAAACCCTTCCGTCGATCCGAAATTTGTTTTCGCAAAGGCTTCTCCGATCTCTTCAACGGCCAGCATCAGTCCGTAATATTCACCGTTCACGAGTACCTTCACATAAGAGTGTGCCGGTGTCGCGATTCCCAGCTGTTCCATCAGTTCGTATGAAACAAATTCCTTCATTTGTGTTGTATCTGAAAAGTTATTGTTTAGATTAATTTTCTCCAAACCGTAAAATGTCTGGTTCGTATCATATTGGGCAAAATCGACTTTTAGGCTGTAACGCTCAGAATCGCTGTTCGCCACACTTGATAATGAGGAGTTGCCTTTTGCACGAACCCCTACATTGTCATATGCTTCACCGTTGATCGTTACTTTTGCTTCCACATATTCCTCGGCAGTCGGATTGTTTAAAATTTTATTCCAGTTGCTGTCACTCACCGTTATTTCTACGACTCCGAGTTCATCTTCGTTAAACAACTGCTCTTTATAGTCATAGCCTGCTGTTGATTTTTCTACGTTGAAATACTTCAGCCCATAAACTGCAGCGATTACAACAGCAACCGTTAAAACAATTGGGATAACTAGCCATCTTGTACGCACTTTCAAAGTCATTCCTCCTTACAAGCAATACAATACAGTGGAAAAATGAAATGAAAATGAAAAAACGGTCCGGTTAAATAAAAAAACTCAATTTTTCTCCAGAAGAGAAAAGTTGAGTCTATAATTCATGTATTTTATTTCTGTTGCGGATGTTAATCATAACTCCTACTTTTGAACAATCGGCAATTCAACAGTAAATACTGTCCCTTCGTCCAGCTCACTTTTTACTGTAATTTGCCCGCCATGCAGATCGGCAATCACTTTTGCGATGGCAAGTCCGAGCCCTGTTCCTGATTTATTGCGTATTTTATCTGCCCGGTAAAACCTTTCGAAAATGTGGGGCAAATCTTCCATTGCAATGCCAATACCGGTATCCGCCACTTCGATTTTAACGAAGCTTGTTTCTTTATATGCACGAACACGAACAGTACCTTCCGTTGTGTAGGTCACTGCATTTTTCAGTAAAATATAAAGCAGTTCTTCTACCAATATTTTATCCGCTTCAATCGTCAAATCGTCCTCAATATCGAGCTGAAATGATAGATGCTGTACCGTTTTTGCAAAGCGGCGTGTTCGTTGAATGAGTACGTTCGATAAATCCATTTCACTGATTGTCAGCTGAATTTGATTTTGATCCGAACGTGTTAGCGTAAGCAAACTTGAAAGCATGTCATTCATATAATTCGCTTCATTTTTCATATCGTCCATCGTATCGGTTGGATAATCGGTTTCCTTTTGCTTCATCTGCGCTTCGAATAATTCCAGCGAGCTGTACAGTACGGCAAGTGGTGTCCGGAGCTCATGGGAAGCATTTGCTACAAATTGACGTTGTTGCTCATATGATGTCTGAATCGGTGCCATCGATTTTTTCACCAGGAAATAACTTAATACCCCGATGCCGATACTTGAAACAGTCAGCAGCATGATAAGTAAAATGAGCACATTTTGCAAAAGCTCTTCATATGTCGTGACATCCTGGCCAACTGCAATATAGCCCAGTGTCTCCCCTTTCATGCGCACAGCCTGTGTCATGACGAGCAATGTTTCGCCTTCGTAGTCATATCGTTTAAACTGTTTCGTTTCTACCGGCGTTAAATTTTCCTGCAATACTTCATTGAATCCGGCATATAGCTCTTCGCCGTACAAAATGTCCAGATCACGGTTAATGACATAAAAGAAGCTCACTTTATCAACTTCAAGTTCAAAACGCTGAGGAGGCTTTGGCGGTCCGTTATAAATATTGAAAAACTTATCGATATTGTTAGCCGCATAACTTTCGACCATATTTTCCTGTACTTTGTTCAAAATTTGCGCAAAGGATATATAGAAAACAGTTAAAAACAGCACGAGGAAAATAAAGTAGCTGATGGCGTTCATCCATGTGAGGCGCATTTTTATTTTTCTAAACATCGGTGTCCCTCAATTTGTAGCCAAGTCCGCGAATGCTTTGAATATAGGACGGCTCATCTTCCATATCGATTTTCTTGCGTACTAGGCGAATGAGCGCAGCCAGCGTATTCGTATTGGCATTATCATCTATGTCCCAAATATAGTCGATCATCTGTTCATGCGTCAGTACTTGTTCCCTGTTTTCTATTAAGTATTCGAGCAGCAGAAATTCATTTTTCGTCAGACTTACTTCGAAATTCTCAATAAAAACAGTCCGCTTGTTTTTATTAAGTTTCAGTGCCCCTACGCTGATTTCCTCTTCCAACATCTTATTTTTCCGACGCAACAGTGCCCGGACTCTTGCGCGAAGCTCCTCCATTTTAAATGGCTTCACCATATAGTCATCCGCGCCATTATCCAATCCTTCGATAATGTTTTCCGTTGCATCTTTTGCCGTCAGCATCAATATCCCGCCATCAAACCCTTTGCTCCGTGCATACCGACAAACTTCAGTTCCTAAAGCTTCCGGCATCATCCAGTCGAGTACGAGCAGATCGTATTGATAATAATCGATTAAATCCTTCGCTTCCGCTCCATCAAATACGGAATCAACCGCATAAAAATCGAGCTTCAATATTTTCGCGATGTTTTCACACAATGTATGATCATCGTCCGCTACTAAAATTCGCAATTTCCGCACCTTCTTTAATTGAAATTAACTTGCCATTATTTTTGCACACCTTTCCTTTTTATTCTAGTAAAAAAATAAAAAAGGAAACGCCCGGTAATTCAGAGCGTTCCCATCATTTCAATTTATAGTTGGAGCTGTGGATAAATTTCATTCACATTTTCACGTAGCTTTGCCTTTAAGAATTTCCCGACAGAAGTTTTCGGAATTTCCGTTAAGAAGACGATATCGTCCGGCAGCCACCACTTTGCAAATTGACCTTCCAAAAATGCCGTCAGCTCTTCTTTAGTGGCATGTGCTCCCTCTTTCAGGACAACACATGCCAGCGGACGCTCTTGCCATTTCGCGTGTGGAATGGCAATCACTGCCGCTTCAAATACCGCTTCATGCGACATAAGCGCATTTTCCAAATCAACTGACGATATCCACTCACCACCGGATTTGATCAGGTCTTTCGTTCGGTCTGTTATTTTAATGAATCCCTCTTTTGAACGAACCGCGATATCTCCTGTATATAGCCAACCATCAGAAAATGCTTCCGCTGTACGTTCATCTTTATAATATTCTGCTGCAATCCATGGACCACGCAAACGCAGCTCGCCCATTGTTTCGCCATTCCAAGGTACTTCACCGTTTTCATTGACGATGCTTGACTCTATCCCGGGAACCGTTAAACCTTGCATCGCGCGTGTTTCGATTTTTTCATCTAATGACCAGTCATCCATATGTGACATATCACGTGACATCGAAACAATCGGTGAAGTTTCCGTCATACCGTACACCACAATATAGTTGACGCCCATTTCTTCATATTTTTTAATAAGTCCTTTTGGTGAAGCCGATCCTCCACAGAAAATTTCCTGCAATGTGGATAAGTTACGTGCTCTTTTTTCCTGCTCCTGCAATGCACCAAGCCAGATTGTCGGGACCCCTGCCGTTTTCGTTACATTGTATTGCTCAATGACATCCAGTATTAATGCCGGTGTAAACTGAGGGCCGATTAATACTTGCGTCGCTCCTACATTCACTGCTGCAAATGGCATCCCCCAAGCGTTGACATGGAACATCGGAACAATCGGTAAAATCGTATCACGTTCTGAAATAGCCATTGTATCCACCATTGAAATCGACATGGAATGCAGCACGAGCGAACGATGTGTATACACGACCCCTTTTGGATTTCCTGTTGTTGCGCTTGTGTAGCACATGCTTGCCGGCGCATTTTCATCCAAATCTTCCGGGAACGCAAAGTTTTCATCTGCTTCTTCCAGCAATGCCTCGTATGACAGGACATTAGGCAAAGTTGTTTCCGGCAGCTCTCCATCCGCCATAATGATGTAATGTTCAATTGTTTTCAGCTCCGACTGCAATTCTTCAATGAGCGGCACTAAATCTTCATCTATTAAAATTATTTTATCTTCCGCATGATTAATAATGTACGCAATATGTTCCGGTGACAGACGAATATTGACCATATGCAAAATTGCACCTGTACATGGAACCGCAAAATACGCTTCTAAATGGCGGTGCTGATTCCAGGCAAATGACGCAATCTTGTCGCCGCGCTCCATGCCTAGCTTTGTTAATGCATGCGCCAGTCTTCTTGTGCGTTTCACCCATTGCCCGTATGTAAGGCGATGAACCTTTTCCTCACTTGTACGTGAAATAATTTCTTTGTGTGCATAATACGTTTCTGCACGCTTGATCATATTCGTTAGAACGAGTGGTGTTTGCATCATCATTATATATTTCCCCCTTTTATGAGGCGTTATCTTTTACCGGCAATCCCCATTACCGATAAAAACACCTCCTAATTTCTCCCCCAATATCATTTTAATGTAATATACTGAAAAATGAAAATATTTAGTCAATAATGCAGAGTTTTCATTTTATTATAGAAAGCGGATATTATAGGATTTTGCTTTTAAGGTCTCCCGCATCGAGGAATTTCGCATGCGCCTATACAAAAAAGCGAGTGACTGCTTTTCAACAGTTTCACTCGCTTCTATAAGTTAAATCGCGTTTTGCGCTAGTCGTACTTTTAGTTTTTCCAGCATATCGACCGTCATTTTTTCCAAATCGTAGCTTGCTTTAAAGCCCCATTCCTCAATCGCTGCTGATGAGTCGATTGCATTTGGCCAGCTGTCGGCAATTGCCTGACGGATCGGGTCCACATCATAATCCATTGTGAAGCTTGGAATATGCTTTTTAATTTCGGCTGCGATTTGAGACGGCTCAAAGCTCATCGCCGAAATATTAAATGCATTGCGGTGCACAAGCTTTGCCGGGTCTGCTTCCATTAGATCAACAATAGCCTGCAGTGCATCCGGCATATACATCATATCCATATACGTACCTTCTGCAATATACGATGTGTAGCGTCCTTCCGCAATAGCTTTATAATAAATATCTACCGCATAGTCCGTCGTTCCTCCACCAGGTGGCGTCACATAAGAAATCAGCCCCGGGAAACGGACACCGCGTGTATCCAGTCCAAAGCGTGTGTAGTAGTAGTCGCATAATAATTCACCTGCCACTTTATTGACACCATACATCGTTGTTGGACGCTGCAGTGTATCTTGTGGTGTATTGTCCTTTGGCGTAGAAGGACCGAATGCGCCGATTGAACTTGGCGTGAAAAACTGCATATCTAATTCACGTGCCACTTCAAGTGCATTCATTAAACCGCCCATATTTAAATTCCAGGCAAATACCGGATTTTTTTCTGCTGTTGCCGAGAGTAATGCAGCCATGTGTATCATCGTGTCTGCACCAAAATCATGGGCAAGTGTGTGCATGCGTTTCCCATCTGTTACATCCAATACTTCAAATGGACCTTCATGCTGATCAATTTTTCGAATATCTGTTGCCAATACATTATCTGTGCCATACGTATGGCGTAATTTCTCTACTAATTCCGAACCAATTTGACCTAAAGCACCGGTCACCATAATTTTCTTCAATCTGAAGCCTCCCTATCCTTTAAAAGACATATTTTCAGCCTGTGACCACTGAATATACCGTCTATTATTTCTCATCTATTAAAACAATTGTCCTTGTGGAAAATACATAGAACCATCCGCAAAACTTGATGTTCAAACATTTTCATGAAATTCATTATAGGATGTTCTTTTGTAAAAAACAATATGTTAAAAATATTCTTTTTGAGCAATACATTTGTACGTGTGAAATATTCGAACAGAAAGATTACTTTTATACGTGTGGCTCTGGTTGTAAAATCGAGAGAAATTTAATTTCTCTTTCTAACAGGGGTGATTTCCATTCCGGGTCGGACGCTTTCCGCGGGCACGAGGCCAACACGATGTTGGTCACAAAAGCGTTGCCACAGGACGTGGCGTTCTTAGCTTTTGTTCCTTTTGCTCAGGCGACGGTGCTCCTGACGCTTCGCTTTCGTCGCAAAATAAATTTTGCTGTTCCCGCTGGAAGCTTGCTTGTAGCGAAAGGCGCCAGCCGTCAGCTAGTGTTTTAGCAGTGCGAAAGGTGAAACCGTCAGCACGAACACTCGCCTTCCCTCCATTCCAATTAACTTACTTAATACCTGGTTTTATCATCTTATTTTTTATCGGACGATTAGAAAGTCTACTCATCCAAGAGTGCTTCATAAATATGGTGGAATTGAATTTTTTCGCTGTTTGCCAGCTTGACGTATTGTTCGTGGATACTGATTTTTTGAATTGCTCCGGAAACTGTATAAAGGCCTGTTTGCTCCCATACTTTTAGTTGGATCGGGCAATGCTCTGCGTAGGCTCGCTGCAGATTGATGTTAATTTGTTCTAACTGGGCTTCGTCGAGTTGGGGTTGGGTAACAATTGTGTCTTCTTCTTGCCATTCACGCAATAGTTGGACATGCTCCGG
>NZ_JBELZM010000006.1:116273-180372 GCF_040273735.1 Solibacillus sp.
AGCATCATTGCGCTCCATTTAATTGTTCCTCTATCTTTGTTCATCGCCTTCACTCCTTATTGTTTATGCCCGCCTACTAATTTAGCGCGTGTCAGTGCAGTACCGGCTTCCGTATAGGAAACCGCACGCAATATCGCTGTTGTGCCGTATTTTGTACGTAAACGGTCCATCGTTTCTCCAAGCTTGCGGTTACGCCAACGCATTTCATCGAACAGGCTGAGCTGCATTGAATATTCGCTTTCAATATTACTTAATGTAATCGTAACTTTGCGTGCCGGTCGTTCGGCGTAAAATTCGTCGAGTAGCTGCTTGCACACTTCGAAAATTTTCAGTGTATCGTTTGTCGGCTCATCGATCGTACGCGAACGATAAAACCCGCCCCCGAAAGCATCTTTACTGTAGCTGAGCCCTAATGAAATCGTCCGACCGATTTTTTTCGCTTCCCGCGCCCGCCTTGCTACGTCTTCGCACATTTCCAGCAATACGACTAAAATTTCCTTTCGACTGCGATAATCGCGCATCAGCATTTGCCCTTTACCGAAGCTGATTTGCCCTTGCATAATCGGAGCACCGACTGTCGAATGATCGATTCCCCATGCATGGTAATAAAGCTGATTGCCGAGAACTCCGAAGCGCTTTTCAAGTAACGCTAAATCGGCATGTGCCAGATCATAGACAGAGTAAATGCCCATATGATTCAGCGACCTTTCTGTACGGCTGCCGATGCCCCACATTGTGGAAAGCGGCATGATCGGCCACAGTTTTTCCGGTACATCATTATATGTCCATTTTGCAAATCCCGACTTTTTTGCTTCGATGTCGAGCGCCAGTTTTGCCATTAGCATATTTGGGCCGAACCCGACTGCACACGGAATTTCAAATTGATTGTAAACGAGCTGCTGAATGTATTTTGCCGTTTCTTCGGGCGGTCCCCATAACTTTTCGGTTCCGGTTAAATCGATAAAACTTTCATCGACGCTATATACATGAATGGCCTCTTTTGGAACGAACTCGTTGAACAGACGTGTAATTTCCATTGATATGCGAATAAATAATGACATCCGCGGCTCAAAAAGACGAATATCCGGATGTGGCGGGATTTCGTATAATCGTGAACCTGTGCGAATATTAAACCGCTTTTTCATCGGAGGAGACGCTGCAAGTACAACACTCCCCTTTTGCTGAAAATTTCCGACAATCGCAATTGGTACTTCCATTACATTTAAATTTTCAACCGATGCAATACAGCTTGCATAAAAACTGCGCATATCAATACAAATAATCGAACGTTCCGGCGCATTTTCATACATATAGCTCATCTCCTAATATCGAACATTTGTTCTTATATTAAAATGAGACGTGTGAGATGGCAAGTGGAAAGTAGTGGTTGTTTTGGTTGGGAGGAATTTTTTTGGTGTATCAGTGAGTTAATTTGCTGCTTAATGTAAAAAAAGCGTACCGGCATTCAACCAGTACGCTTTTAAACTTTATTCTTTTATCACTTTTTCATAAAGACCCGGACGGCGATCTTCGTATACAGGGATGCGGCCGCGCACTTCATCGACTGTTGAAAAATCAACGTCAATAATCGCCAGCTCCTCATCTTCTGCACCTGTCCAAAGCACTTCACCCCACGGTCCGATAATCATTGACTGACCATTGAAATTTTCCACTTTACGGGCAATACGATTTACCGCAACGACGAAGCACTGGTTTTCAATTGCTCGTGCCTGCAGTAATATTTTCCAGTGATCGATACGTGGTGTCGGCCATTGTGCTGGTATGAACAGCACCTTAGCACCATCCAACGCATGAGAACGAAGCCATTCCGGGAAGCGAATGTCATAGCAAATCGCTCCGCCTGCTTCAAGCTCGCCTAATGCGAAACGGTTCATGTCACTGCCGGATTCCAAATACAAATGCTCATCCATTAAGCGGAATAAATGTACTTTACTGTACTCGCCGACTAATTCACCATCGCGATTGTACGTGTACATCGTATTGTAAAACTTATCATCACGCTTCACCGATACCGACCCACCTACAATATGTACCGCTAATTCTTTTGAAAGACTGCTTAAAAATGCTTTCGTACGTTCACCATTTTCGTCTGCCAGCTCTTCCAGTTTTTCGAGCGCATAGCCCGTATTCCACATTTCCGGTAATACAATGATTTCAGCACCGCCTGCTGCGGCTTCGCGAATAAATTTCTCCGCGCGTTCATAGTTTTCATCTACCTTGCCAAAACCAACATTCAATTGAATACAACCGATTTTCATAACTGCCACCACCTTAAAAATTCCGTGCGAATCTATTTTCGCATATTCGTACTCATTGTAACATCTCACTTCAAGTTGTCAAAATCTTCACTTTACTTAAATGAAGTTTTAGACTAACATTAAGCTTACTATTTTTCAGAGGTGATAAAGAATGATCGAATTCTCGGAAAAGCTGCAACAGTTACCACCACAGTTTTTCGCAGCACTTGTAAACAAAGTAAATGAAGCGCTTGCTGAAGGGCGCGAAGTTATTAATTTAGGTCAGGGAAATCCGGACCAGCCAACACCGGCACATATTATTGAAGCACTGCAAAATGCGGCAAACGACCCGCAAACACATAAATATTCCCCATTCCGTGGTATTGCAGAGCTCAAGCAAGCAGCTGCGGACTTCTATAAACGTGAATATAACGTCGACATTGATCCCGCTACAGAGGTGGCCATCCTTGGCGGAACGAAAATCGGTTTAGTCGAACTTCCGCTTGGACTCCTGAATCCTGGCGATTATATGCTCCTCCCAGATCCGGGTTATCCGGATTACTTATCCGGTGTCGCACTTGCAGATGTAAAGTTTGATACGATGCCGCTTCAAGAGGAAAATCACTTTTTGCCAGATTATGAAGCATTATCCGCAGATATTAAACAACGGGCAAAATTGATGTATTTAAACTATCCGAATAACCCGACTGGCGGTGTCGCAACGCATGATTTTTTTGAACAGACCGTACAGTTCGCTAAAGAAAATAACATTGCGGTTGCCCATGACTTCGCTTACGGAGCACTAGGCTTTGATGGTGAGCGCCCGCCAAGCTTCCTGCAGGCACCCGGTGCAAAAGAAGTCGGCATTGAGCTTTATACATTGTCAAAATCGTACAATATGGCAGGCTGGCGTATTGGATTTGCTGTCGGTAATACAAAAATGATTGAAGCAATCAATATTATTCAGGACCACCTGTTTTGCAGCCAGTTCCCTGCGATTCAGCATGCAGCAGCAGTTGCACTGAATGAGGAGCAATCTTGTGTAGAGGAATTGCGTGCATTATATGAGCGTCGCCGCAATGTACTCGTTGAAGAAGCCCATAAAATCGGCTGGGAAATCACGGCACCGAAAGGCTCATTCTTTGCATGGCTCCCTGTTCCAGCACCATATACGAGTGAACTATTTGCCGACTTTTTACTGGAGAGAGCGGATATTGCCGTTGCAGCCGGCAATGGGTTTGGTGAGCATGGTGAAGGCTATATTCGCGTCGGGCTGCTCGTCGATGAAGAACGTTTGCGCGAAGCAATGCAGCGTGTCGCGAAGCTTGGTCTGTTTGAGGAGAAGGTTTTGAAATAACTTTGGATTATTCTTTATCGGAAATGCGGTATTTTATTTGCCGCATTTTTGTTGTTTATTCCTCAATTCCATTTAAATAATCCTCAATTCATACTCAATAATCCTCACTTGCTCTTACTTAATCCTCAGTTCACTATTTATAATCCTCAATATGCACCAATTAATCCTCAAATCCACTTTTAAATAAAAAAACTCAGCACCATCAAAAACAGTGCTGAGCTTAACATCGTTTATTTAATTACTTCTAACTCGCGGCCTACTTTTTCGTAAATCGCTAATGCTTCATCGAGCATTTCTTTCGTATGTGCCGCTGTTGGCATATTGCGCACGCGACCTGTTCCTTTTGGTACTGTCGGGAACACGATTGCTTTTGCGTACACACCTTCTTCAAGCAAGCGTTTCGAGAATTGTTGTGTCAGCTTTTCTTCGCCGATAATACATGGTGTAATCGGTGTTTCGGATTCACCGATATTAAAGCCAAGTTTTGCTAATCCGTCTTTTAAATATTGACCGTTTTCCCATAGCTTATCATGAAGCTCTGTTGATTCCATGATCATCTCTACCGCGCGTGTAATGGCAGCAACATCCCCTGGTGGTAATGCTGTTGAAAATAAAAACGGACGAGAGCGGACTTTTAGCCAGTCGATCAGATTTTTCTTCCCTGCTACATAGCCGCCGACAACACCGATTGCTTTTGATAATGTACCGATTTGGAAGTCGATATCGTGTTGCAGACCGAAATGCTTCACTGTTCCGGCACCTTTACCTGTAACGCCTGAACCATGTGCATCGTCCACATACGTGATTAAATCAAATTCTTTTGCGATTTCCACGATTTCCGGAAGCTTGGCAATATCGCCATCCATCGAGAAAACACCGTCTGTAATGACCATTACTTTATTGTAAAGGCCTGATTCTGTTGCATCTTTTGCTTTTGCTCGTAAATCATCCATATCCGCATGCGCAAATGGAATGATTTTTGCTTTAGATAAACGGCAGCCGTCGATAATTGAAGCATGGTTTAATGCATCCGATAAAATCGCATCATTTTTATCCATAACAGCAGAAATTGCCGCCATATTACAATTGAAGCCTGATTGATAGCTGATTGCTGCTTCTGTACCTTTAAATTTCGCTAATGTTTCTTCCAGTTTTACGTGTAGATCGAGCGTGCCGTTAATTGTACGAACAGCACCTGCACCAACACCATATGTGGCGATTGTGTCCTGAGCAATCTTTTTCAGCTCTTCGTTCGTCGCCAAACCTAAGTAGTTGTTTGAGGACAGGTTCACAAGCTGTTTGCCTCCAACTTTAATAATTGGACCGTTTGCTCCTTCTACCGGATCGATTTCGTTGTATAAACCTTGTGCTTGTAGTGCCAGTAAGTTTTCATCTAAAAAGGTGTTTAATACGTTTGACATGCGCGTTCATCCTTTCGATATCTATTTCCACTATATTTTAGCACAGAGAATGAAAATTTTATGTAAGTGGCTCTCCGATTATTTCCTCTAGCTTTCTTTTAAAGAAAAACAGTGACGGCTGAATGACATAACCTGTGCCAAGCGCTAAAATAACCGTCCCGAAACCAACAGGACCACCAAGCAACCATCCGGCACCTGTCGCAAAAACTTCCATTACGAGCCGCCCTGTTTTCACAGAATAACCTTTACTCGCAATAATCATCATAATCGTATCTCGCGGACCTTCGCCAAGGCTTGCCGCAATATAGAGTGCACAGCCAAAGCTCATTACAAAAAAGCCGGCTGTAAAATATGCAAGTTCCAGTACAAATATATTCGTCTCTGGCAAGAGCCAGTTGAACAAATCAATAAATGAACCGATGAACAGCATATTTAAAAACGTCGCAAGCTTCGGAATGCGTTTTAAATAAATCGAAGTCCCGATAATAATCGTGAGACCCGTTAAAATGGACCAAGAACCTATCGTCAACCCAATTTGCTTATAAAGACCAATATGGAAAACATCCCATGGAGCTGTCCCGACAACATTCCCTTTAATCGTCATCGTAATACCAAGTGCCATGATCATCATTCCTACAAAAAAACTTCCCCATTGCCATTTAAATTTCTTCGACACAACAATCCTTCTTTCTATGGTGAGACAATCGATGCAAATTTCCCGTTCGTTGCCTTTTGTAAATCTTCTGGTGCAAGCTTGATCTGCATCCCGATTTTTCCTGCACTGACAATCATATAATCAAGTGCAGTTGCAGCTTCCTCAATAATTGTCGGAAACAGCTTTTTCATCCCGATCGGCGAGCAGCCCCCGCGAATATAACCGGTTAAACCAAGCAGCTCCTTAACAGGGAGCATCTCGATTTTCTTTTGCCCTACCACTTTTGCGGCGGCCTTTAAATTCAATTCCGCATCAACCGGAATGACGAAAACAAAATAATTGCCCTTTCCTGCAGTAGCGACCAATGTTTTATAGACGTGAAGGGCAGGCTGGCCGATTTTGCCTGCAACAGTCAATCCATCCACCGCTTCTCCGTCGTTGATCGTATATTCAAAGATTTCGTGTGCGATTTTTTTCTGCTCAATTAAACGAACTGCATTTGTTTTTGCCTGCTTCTTCGCCAAAAAGACCACTCCATATTCTCAACTTTGGAAATATTATACCACTGAATGATTTGCTAAGTGCTGCTTCAATGCAATTTTATAATTTACTTAAATGTAAAAAACCCACTCCATATGAGCGGGCTTAGTGTCATGCAATTTGGGAGAAAACCGATTCCTCTGTCAAACGGTAACCGTTGTTCACCATTGCAATATGGGCACTGTATTTTCGTGCAGCTAGATTGAATGAACGCTGGAATAACCGCTTTTCCAACTCTTGACCAAATATCGACTGCGCATCTGGATTACGTGCAAAATCCTTTTGGAACTTTTCCGGTATTGTAAAGGAAAGAGATTCGTTAGACAACGGGAGTGCTTCCTCGGATTGTACTTGCTCTGTATGTTCGTTTTGAGTGTTTTCCGGCATTAGCGGAATGGAGGTTGATACATTTGCTGCTGCAAGTAAATCTTGAGATGAAGGGACAGCTGATGCTAGACGCATATTATCCAATGTTGGTGTTTGTGTATACGTGATGTCATTTGCCACTGCAAGATTATCGGCCTGCTCGGCATTATCCTGTGTGAGCAAATCTTTTTCAGTTTTACCGGAAAGAAGGTTTTCCAGCACTTTTAGCAATGGATTTTTACTTGGGTCCGTATATTGTGCATGCTTTTTATATACTTCGCCCGCCTCTTTGCGCAACTGGGAGCGTTTTCTTTCATCTAACTCTGAACTAAAGCCTCGTGCCAAGCTATTAATCTTCATCTTCTTCACCCTTTTTGTAAAAGTTGCATTAATTTTTTATTAATATACCAACATATACTGCATTTATATAGAAGATATTCACCGATTGTCATATTCAGAACTTTCCTACCAACCTTTTCTGCTCTCTTAACCTACAAAATGGACTATCTGTTATTTTTAATTCAAGTACCCATTACCTATAATAAAAAAACAATCTTTACACTGCCTTTATAGTACGGAAACAATTCCGGTTTAAAATTAAGAATCATTACTACAGGTAGGGGCACTCCATTGAAAACAATAATAAATTCAAAACTGAATAGCTCGATCGACTTCAAGGAAATGATGCAGCGGATTCTATTAAAGAGCAAAACGATCCGTCATCTATCCCGGTCAGTAGCATTGAAAAATATCATTGCACAGGAGGCAATGAATACATATTTTCAGCCTATTTATGATGTAAAAAACAATATGACATTTGGTTTTGAAGCATTGAACCGTCCTATTGCACTTAAGCTTTTTCAGACGGCCGATATTTTCTATGAATTTGTCGGTCAAACAGATAAAGTATTTTTGTTTGAATGCTTTTGCCGAAACCTTTCGCTCGTGCGCTATCATAAAAAATTACTCAATTACAAAACAACCAAAGATATCACCTTGTTTATCAACATCCATCCAAATGTTTTGCTCGATAAAAATTATCATAGCGGCGAAACGAGGGCTTTACTGGAGAAATTGAACATTTCCCCTGAGCAGGTTGTATTTGAGCTGACGGAGCGCAGCGCTGTCGGAGATTTCGAGGAATTTGCACGAGTCCTTTCCCACTACCGGTCACAAGGATATCGCATTGCGGTTGATGATGTCGGTTCAGGCTACAATAGTTTGAAAACATTAATTTACTTAAAGCCGGAATTTATTAAGCTGGATCGCTCACTTATTCAAAATATCGATCAGCATAAAGCACAGCAGCAACTTTTAACAGTTATTTTAAATTATGCGATCGAATCGGGGACAAAAGTAATTGCTGAAGGAATTGAAACAAAGCCGGAATATGAATTCATCCAATCAGTTGGCGTTCATTACGCTCAAGGCTATGCAATCGGGCGCCCTCATGAAGATTTAATAGAAGGAAGTAATCCGATTCCCAAATGAAAACCGGAAAATATAATAGGCGACTGAATATCCTTTATCGGATGTTCAGTCGCCTAAATATTATTAGTTAATATCCGTTGAAATTCACAAATTCACCGACCGGTTTACGGTAACCTCGCGCGCGTACTTTATCTACGCTTTTCCCAATCGTAATCATCATAACCGGCTCTAAATGATCTGGAATACTGAACTCTTTTCGTAATTCATCGACATTATGGACATGCATTGGGCATGTATCAAATCCGTAATGCTTGGCACTCATCATAAAGAGCATGGCGTGAATCCCTGCATTTCGCATCAGTTCTAAATTTAATTCATGCGGATTGTTTTTTAAGCCGTCACTATACCCTTTAATCAATTCCATCGTCATGTCATATTCCACTTCATCCATCATTTTCAGCATTTTTAATGGACTGTAGATTTTTTCGACTTGCGGCATTTCAATGCTGTTTTTATTACCCATAACAATAACAACACCGCTTGCCGTATGGATTTTATATTGGTTGTAGCTTAATTCCTTTACTCTTTCCTTCTTCTCTTGATCTGTAATTACCAAATAATTCGTAAACTGCAGGTTGTATGCGCTTGGAGCCAGCTTTGTCAGCTCAAATATATTTTTAAAATCCTCTTCTGTCATTTGTTCGTTTTCAATAAAGTTCATTGCGGAATGGCGAGATTTTACTAATTCTTCAAAGTTCATATTATACTACCTCTTCCTTGTAATTTATTTCAAATTAAAGTATCTTTATTTCGAGATAAATTTACCATATTATAAATTTAGTTGTCAATAATTTCATTTCTTTTAGTCGATTGAGAAGTAGTAGAAAGTCCATACTTTCTATAGGAATTCAATTATTTATAAAAAATATTTGAAAGTAACTGGAGATGAAGAAAATGAAATTCGAAAACAAAATCATCATTGTCACTGGCGCAGCAGGAGGTATTGGTAAAGAGGTTGTAAGAAAACTGGTTAATGAAAAAGCAAAAGTTGTATTGGTCGATCTAAACGAAGACGCGATTAAATCCGTTCAAACAGAACTCTCACTTACAGATGAAAACAGCTTAATCGTAAAAGCTGATGTGTCAAAAGAAGACAATGTAAAAAACTATGTGGATCAAACGATTTCGAAATTCGGCCGAATCGACGGCTTTGTGAATAACGCTGGTGTTGAAGGCCCAGCAAAACCTCTTGAAGAAATTACAGAAAAAGAATTCGACTTTGTATATGGCATTAATGTAAAAGGTGTTCTGTTCGGTTTGAAATATGTATTGCCGGTAATGAAAGAGCAAAAATCCGGTTCTATAGTCAATACTTCATCTGTAGCCGGTTTAATCGGTTCTCCAAGTATGGCACTATATAATTCCTCTAAACATGCTGTAATGGGTCTTAATAAGGTAGCCGCTTTAGAAGCAGCAACGTATAATGTTCGTGTAAATACGGTAAATCCAGGTGTGATCAATACACAAATGATGCGTAAAATTGAATCAAATGTTGCGCCGGGCGCTGCTGAGGCAGCTCAAGCAGCCTACAATGATGCTGTACCGATGAAACGCTATGGTGAACCGGAAGAAGTAGCAAATGTTATTGCTTTCTTACTTTCAGATGAAGCCTCTTATGTAAGTTCTTCATCGTTCACAATTGACGGCGCTTTATACAATGTTTAAATGCAAATAAAAGGAAAACCAAAAGAGGCCCATTCTTTTGGTTTTTTCCCAGTTTTTTTATTCCCTACAAAACTCGTCAATCCTGCCACCGCAAGTTATATATGTTAATATAAAATCGTTATTCTCAAGCACTATCGGAGGTTTATAGAAATGAAGATAAATAAAGGCGTATTCTTTGTACTGCTTGGTGCAGGATGCTTTGGTTTTACACCGGTGTTTGCCAAAATGGGATTCGGCCACGGCTACTCACTTGGTCAAATCAATCTTGTCCAAATGGTCATTTCCTTTCTGCTGTTATGGTCGATCGCTTTCTTAAAAGGGGTCGGGTTGAAGGGACTGGCTAAAAAGAACATCCTTCCAATTATGATTACCGGCTGTTTTATTGGTTTAACAAGTATTTTTTATTATGGTGCAATGCAGTATTTACCTGCTTCACTGGCCATCATTTTAATGTTCCAGTTCGTTTGGATCGGCATTATGTTCGAATGGGTTTTCAATAAAATTAAACCCGCGCCGATTACTATATTTGCAATTGTGCTTATTCTTGTCGGTGTATTTTTCGCATCGAATATTTTAACTGGTGATATGCAAGGGCTTCCTATTAAAGGGTTTGTTATGGGCATATTATCTGCCTTTACATATGCTGCCTTTATCTTTTTCAGCGGGAAAGTTGCTGTTGAAGTTCATCCATTAACCCGTACCTCTTTAATGGTGACAGGTTCCACGATTTTAGTATTTATGCTATTTATGAAGGACATCCCTGCTGTATTTCCTCTTGAAGGAAACTTGGTGACGAGCGCTGCCGGGGTTGCATTGTTTGGAGCCGTATTGCCGCCACTGTTTTATGCAGTCGGTGCACCACTCATTTCAGGGGGTTTGGCAAATATATTAACTTCTGTTGAACTGCCTGTCGCGATTTTATCGGCGAGCATTATTTTGGCCGAAACGGTCACACCATTGCAATGGATCGGAATTGTGCTGATCCTCATAGCGATTGTATTAAATGAAATTGGCCCGAACATCATTCGGATGAGAAAAACGTTCAAAGAGAACAATTCTTCATCAGCATAATAAAAATTAATCAGGATGCTAATAAACTGTGCAAAACAGCCGTTGATTAGCGTCTTTTTATTTACAGAAACAAAAAAGCTTATCAATAATTTTCTATTGATAGGCTAAGTTGATATTTCGAGCTTTATATTTAATTATCTGAAGAGATTCAGCATTGCGCCTACTTGTCTCATTGTATTAATTCCATTAGTTAATGTCCCCACATGGCCCATCATTGTATTTAAATTATCCGATAGACCGCTAAAGCGAGACCCTTGCTGTTGTTGCTGCTGTGGAAAAGGGTTGAACTGCTGTTGCTGCTGTGGATAAGGATTGAACTGCTGTTGCCCCTGCCCCTGTCTAGGATTCACTGGATATGGCGGATAAAAAGCTTCCCTCGGTCTTGCAAATTCATTGGATCGAGGCATTCCCATCTGCTGTCTGCCCATTTGCGGTGGAGGACCAAATTGTTGTCCATTTGGCGGAAACATCCCCGCTCTAGAATTTTGCCCAAAAAATGGCATATCATTCACCTCCCTACTAAGTTTGACCTCTAACCTAGTATATGTTCATGATTTTTCGAAATATAGACATTTGAAATACTTGGATGAAACGTTAATTACCCCTAGTCATGCCCCCTTCACCTCCAATAAAAAGAATGCATATGAATAAAGAAAAAGATTGGAGCAATGACATGAACAAATTTAATCCGGAAAGGCTGTCCGTTGAATACAGGGACGATGTTACCGCAACGGAACCTGTTATTTCAAGACATCATACACTCACCCATTCTGATAATACCGGAGAATTATTTTTAACAATCGGAACACAGTTTGCGTGGGACAAAGTGAATAACGATATGAGAGATGAAGTAATTGGCGAATGGAAAACGAATGGGTACTATATTTATTACAACGCCTATGTAATGGTTAACAAAGAAGGACAGGATTCTAATACAGCAATGCGGCGTTATGAAGTATTCAGGCGTGAATTGCCGCTTGCATTGACGGCAATCCGGTATGGTGACCGCTTTATATTCGATGTCTATCCAGCTTTGGACAATGGATTAATCATCGTAAACTTTATATCCACGTACCCACAGTTATATAAACAAGAGACTTTTGGGACTTTCAGCAGTTATTCCACTTTCTTTTAATTTGATGAAATGCGGTAAAATGTAACATTTAAATACAATCCCTTTTATGGTATTAATTGTTAGTGTGTACTGCACAATACTTCACTTTACATGAGAGAGGGAAAAAAATGCTGCATTTAAAAACAATTACAAAAGACAATTGGATAAAAGCAATCTCGCTAAAAGTACGGGAGGATCAAGTGAATTTTGTAGCCACGAATGCGGTGTCTCTGGCACAGCTGAACTTTCTGGAAAATTTCCATGCGAAAGGAATTTACTTTGGTGAAGAAATGGTGGGGTTCACACTTTATGGTCTTGATGATGATGAACATGAGTACTGGATTTACCGTATGATGATCGACCAGAAATATCAGGGGAAAGGTTATGGCAAAGCTGCGGTTCAGCTCGTTATAGAGGATATTCAGACAATGAAAGAACCTCATCATCAAACGATTAGCCTTTCCTATGAACCTGACAATGAGCATGCGAAGCGCATCTATGAAAAAATGGGCTTCCAGGAAATAGAAGGCCTTGTTATTGAAGGTGAGCAAGTCGCACGCTATACGTTTTAGGAGAAACAGCGATGCGAATAATAAAGATGGTGTTACTTGCGTTACTGGCGATTCCAGCGTTCTTTATTTTAATACTCACGATTGCTTCATTTGATTATTTTTACTACCCGATTATCGGCTTCAAAGCAGAGAATGCCGCAGAAGCTTCTCTTGAAGAAAAGTATAATGAAGACTTTGTGATTGATGAATCCACCTATTCCAAACCATTGGGCAATGATTTCGGGGACTACCATATCATCGCACATCCAAAAAAGAAGCCTGATCTGGAAGTTACGGTTTCGGTTAGTGAGGATATGGAACCGTTTTACGATACGTATCTGGAAATGCATTGGCGTGATGAACTGAATATGCGCTTCGGGTTGCTGTATGAAGAACTTTATGGAACTGTCGAAAATTATTCCTATATGGTAAATGTGTCGTTTACCGATGAAATCGAAGTACGATATGACCATAACGACACGTACTAAGATATTTTGCAAAAAGAAGCTAACGGTATCGGAAATATTGTCTTTGCAAATGTTATTCTGGAATCCTCTAACAATATAAACGACCAGCTGGAGAAAATCTATAAGATGATTCAGCATTTTAAAGAGCAGAATTTAAATTACTTCAACATAGAAATTGTGTTCTTTAATGAAGATTTGCAAAAACAGCTGACAAAAAAGGACCGCAAACTTCCCTATAATGAATTTAACTTCAAACATATAGATGATAGAGCTGCCCGATTTTATTTTTCTTTTGAATCAGAGGATGCGGAGTCCGTAAAGGAACTGAATCAGCTAAAATCTCCCGCTGATTTGAAGCAGTATGTTAAAGTTATGAATTGAAATTAGCATTCAATGATGAAACCCACTTATACAGTTAAGTGGGTTTTTCCCCGCAATATACTGACACGCTCTCATGTATTCCTTTTAACACTTCTTCTGGCAATTTTCTGATTGTTATATCCGCTCCTAGAAACAGAAGCCAATTCGTCATCTCTACTATGTCTTCCTCGTTTTTAGTATTGATAAAAGCCTCTAGAATGGCTGTCGTTTGGTAAGGATTTGTATAGGAAATAGAGAGCTTTAAAGGATGATATTTTTTAAACTGTGCAATTGCTTTTGGACCAAGCTCAAGTACAAGGTTATTCTCTTTACTCCGTTCACTAAGCTTTTCTAAAATTTCCTTCTTACTGATTCTATTTTTCCCCTCGTCCGGTTTTACATCGATAAGATGCGAGACAGGAAAAATCCGACTCTTTTCCTCACCTGCATCATAGCCTTCTATCAGCCAGTTCCCCATTTCATGATGAAGGTACAAGAGATAAATTGAATATGTTTTCGTTAATTTCCCTTCTTTGACTGAAATAATTAAATAGCGGTCAATCAGAAGTGTTTGTATAAGCTTTTCTATCACAGGATCAGGTAAATCGGATAAATCCAGCAAATCCGGGTTGTGAGGGTTCGTCCCTTCAAAAAGCAAGATTTGGTTTAATAGCACAAGGTCGTCTTGCTGGTTTTCTGAAATTAAACCGAGTAACTTCTCTGCTAATGACTGACGACTTTTTAAATATGGAAGTTGTTGATTTCTTGTTGCCATAAAGGCAATAAAAAGAGCTTTAATCTCATTATCTGTAAAGCGAACAGCGGGGAGCACAGAATTATGTAAAACACTATAACCCCCTTCTCTTCCGACTTCAGCGACAAGAGGCATCCCGATAGCTTCAATTTCTCTAATATCTCGGATAGCCGTTGAACGCGAGATATTAAACTCTTGCATAATTTCAGAAATGGTAAAGTGGGCCCGGTTATTGATATACCGCATGATTATATTAATCCGTTCAACTTTTTTCATTGGTGCCTCCGAAACAGTATCATATTTTGACATGATTTATGGCTATTATAAACTTATCAAGTAAAAAAACAAATCTTGATTAAAACAAAATTGAAAGAAGGATTATAATATGGCAAATTACACGATTGAAGAGAAGGACAGCTTTGTTGTTTTAGGTTTTGGAACAGAACTAAAGAGCGATTACACAGACTATATGGGGATAAATAAAGAAAAGGCCGATTTTTGGCAAGCGGTCAATGAGGATGGAAGACTGGATGAATTAAAGGCTGTAGCTGCAAACGACTATATTTTTATCGTGAATGAAGCAGTGAATAATAAGATGATGCATTATGCCGGGGTTCTGACTGATAAAACATTACCAGAGGCAACTAGAGTCATTCAATTTCCTAAAGGAGAGTACGTAGTTGTTAAAGGGGAAGCTCCTACTGCAGAAGAGTTGGCCAATACTGTTACAGGAATTGCGTTCGGACAAGCGTTACAAGAAGCAACGGATTATGCCTATGTAGGAGGTCCAAACGCAGCAGTTGTGATGGGGCAACAAAACGGTCAGGTATACGGGGAAATGTGGATTCCGGTTATTAAGAAATAAAGAAAATGAAACGGTCCAAAATTAAAACGAAGTCCGGTACACTCCCGGACTCCGTTTACTTAAAGTTTTCTAATGAAACAACTGTGTTTACCTAATGCTTTCTGAATTCAGCTCAAGTTGTACAAGGTTCTCTTCCAAAGCATTTTGCATAAAATGGCTCGGTTTCCCTACGCTGTACAACTGTAGCACGTGCATTGCTCTTGTACAGGCTGTATAAAAAATTCTGCGTAAACTTTCATCTCCATATACGTTTTCGGATACGTCGTAAATGATGACTGCTTCAAATTCGATTCCCTTCGCTAAATAAGACGGAATGACTACAACTCCTTGCTCGAATTCCGCTGTACCGCTTTTTATCAGCTTAATCCCGTCAATTTTATCTAACGTCTCAAATGCTGTCTTACTTTCTTCTGCTGATTTGCAAATAACTGCGATACTGCCATAGCCTTCACTTTGCAATTCCGAAATCTTAGACATAATACGCTGGTGCAATCCTGTATGGTTTTCCGCTTGGTTTAATACCGGCAACTCGCCTGCGCGTTCAAATGGAATGATTTTTTCTCCATTTGCAATAAGACTCCGTGTAAATTCAATAATCGGCTTCGTCGAACGATAACTTCGGTTCATGTTGACAACTTCCGTCTCTTCTTCTCCATAAAGGTGGTTAAGGAGTTGAAAATCTACCACTCCACTCGCATGGGCAAAAATAGCCTGGTTAAAATCACCTAGCACTGTCATTTTCGCAGAAGGGAATAAGCGCTTCAGAAATTCAAATTGAAACGGCGAATAATCCTGCGCTTCATCAATGAGAATATGCTTGATCGAACGGTTTGTCTGAAAGCCTTGAATCAATTCCTGCAAAAACAGAAATGGTGTCGCGTCTTCATAATACAGCGTTCCCGCTTCCAGCATTTGAATTGTATCTTCACATATCGCTTCCCACTCATCTGGTACTTCTACATTTAATCGCTGTTGCATTAATAATGGAACTTTAAAAAGCTGTTTATAAATGCCTTCTAAATCAATAAAGTCCAGTGTTTGAATTTGTTTTCTTACTGCCTTCAATTTCAGGCGGACGATTACTTGAATAAGCGCATCATGATCCATTTCATAATTAGCCTGCTCTTCTCGTTCAAAGCCTTTTTTCTTAGCTAAATATTTGTGAATTTTATGATACGTCTCATCGCTTAGCAGCTCTATTTCCTCCTCTACCCATGGCTGAGAACGTTCAATTTTTTCTATTTCTTTAATTTTCTTCATTAGCCAATCTTTCAGTTTTTCAAGTCTGCTTTGGAAGCTCAGTGAAATATGATCCCCATAAAACTTCTCCGACAATTGTTGTGCCGAAATAATTGTTTTCCCTCTGAACTTTACATCTTTAAATAGCAGGTCCGATTTTTCCAAAGTTTCTCTGTATAGTTTGATCGCCTCAACATATTTAACAGATGCTTTAAATTGAATGCCTTTAATCCTTGCGCTATACGAAGGGCTGTTTGCTGCAGTCAGCACATATTCCAGTTGATGAAATGGATTTTCTAAGTGGAAATCTTTACTTAAACGGTGATCCAAATACTCCTGAAATGTAACTTGCTGCATATTTTCTTCCCCAAGCTCAGGAAGTACGTTGGAAACATAGCTATTAAACATAGCATTCGGTGAAAATAATATAATTTGGTCAGCTTTTATCCGGTCCCGGTATTTATACAAAAGAAACGCGATTCTTTGTAATGCAGCCGAGGTTTTACCACTGCCGGCTGCACCATGCACGATGAGCATACGCCCCTGATCATGGCGAATAATACGGTTTTGATCCTTTTGAATCGTTGCTACGATGCTTTGCATATACTTATCCGCGCCTTTTCCAAGCACCTTCTGTAAAATTTCGTCACCAATCGTGAGACTTGTGTCAAACATAGATTGCAGTTCACCGTCACGAATAACGTATTGCCACTTTTTCTCGAGATCACCGTGAACTTTGCCCCCAGGCGTTGTATACTGTGCGGGACCAGGTTCATAATCATAATAGACGCTTGAAATCGGTGCTCTCCAGTCATAAATCAGGAAGTCCTCTCCACTTGCATCCATCAGAGATGAAATACCAATATAAATTTTCTCCTGCTCTGAAAAACCTTCTTCAAGGAAATCAATTCGTCCAAAATAAGGAACTGACTTCATCCGATTCAAGACAGCTAATCTTTTGGATGCGTGATGATGCGTACTTTCGCCAACAGCTAATGCCTGCGCTTCTTGTCTTAAGTTAATAACTGTTTCCAAAAAGTCATCAAACGAATCCGTATTCACCTTGATTTCATCCCAAAAATGCTTACGAGTATTTACTACTTCATTTCGGAGCTTTAACGTTTCTGATTCCAGTTGAAGTGTTTGATCATTAATTACATTCACAACACTACTTAACCGCCTTTGTTCGTCCAGAAAATCTGCTTTCATAACATTCACTCCTTGAAAATATTTAAGAGTTGACTAATAAAGAATTTTTATATATAATTAAAATAAGGGATAATATACACATGAATATTATTTCGCGCATATCTATATAAATTTACCACGTGTCAGCATATTTTACAATGCTTTTGGCAGGTGTATTTTTTTGTTTGTAAATAAGGCCAATTTAAATACGGTTCATAGCAGAAGAAATTACTTGCGATTCACTTCTTATTATATTTAGAAAAAGAACCACCCAATTGTTGATGGACAACGAATTGGGTGGTTCTTTTCAGAAATCGCAGCCCCTTTGCATGATGGCTTACGATTTATTTATCATCCGTTCAAATTCACTTTATTGCTAGGTAATTATTTGACTCCTTTTGTCCAATCAGCAACTTTAGCTTCATTTTCATCAATCCATTTTTTGGCTGCATCTTTCGGATCAATTCCTTCCATAATATCGTACATAACACTTTCTATATCTTCTGGCGTCCAGTGGAAATTATCGAGAACACTGTATGCCCCAGGATTATCCTCTTTGAATCCATTCCGCGCAAATGTGCCGATATACTCTTCAGTTCCGTACATCCCTTTAGGGTCATCTAAATATTTCAGATCAAATAAGTTAAATTTCCAGTGAGGAGACCAACCTGTCACTATGATTTCTTCTTTGTTCTCAATCGCTTGTTTAAGAGCCCCTGTCATTGCTACTGAAGATGAGCTTAGTACTGTCCACCCTTCAAGATTTGGGTATATCTCATACGCCTTTTCTGTAGTTCCTGTTATATTTGCACCTGGTTCAATGCCCGTTATCGTTTTACCCGCTTCATCTGTTAAATCTTCGATGGAGTCCACATCCATATAACTAGGGACTACTAACCCAATTTTTCCGCCTAACAGATTTTCACCTAAATTATCTATACGGCCTTTGTACTTCTCAACTTGCGGGGCGTGCGTCTGAGGTAGCCAAGCTGAAACCATGCCATCAACCTCTCCATTTGCAAGGGCTTCCCACATAATGCCATTATCTAAAGGCGTCAGTGTTACATAATATCCTAAATCTTCCAGAACTTGTCCTACTACATGAGTGGAGGCAACTTCAGTCTCCCATTCAACATAGGCTAAGTTGACAGCTTGCTTTTTTGTTCCTTCAACTTCCGAAGAACACGCAGCTAATAATAAACTTAGACCTAAAATTAATCCTAGCTTTAATAAACTAATGCGTTTCATAAAATCTCCCTTTCTGATTGTTTTGTTGGCGTGTGTCTTATGTAAAAATTTACATCTACTAACAACCTATAATTATAAAGGGGTTGTTACTTTTGTCAAATAGGTAATTATTACGGATATTTTATATTTTTTCAAAAAAAAAACCGCCCAAGCGTTGTTCATCAACAACTAGGCGGTTCTTTCAGAAATGTATTGTGATAACGAAGTGTCATTTAATACCCATCCACAAAATGAGAAATGGTTTCTAATTCCTCTTCGGTAAGTTCCCTTTTTACATAGTCTCCGTATTTCTTCACTATTTTCTTCTGATCCCCATTACAATCCTCTGTATATTTTGCAATCGTTCTAAGCATAGCAACTTCCAGATCGAAATCTTCTTTTGAAATTGGTTGTTGATGTGAAGGAATATAAATTTCTGCATCAAATGTGTCCAATAAATCTAATACTCGTAACGTTTCACTAATTGTATAGTGTACTTTTTCAGCATACAATCTCGGATAAATGCAGTCCCCAAGGAACAGAATCTTCTCTTCTTTAATATACACAATGACAGAATCTGCAGCATGATCTCCTCCAACATGCTGTACGATACAAGTTACACCACCTAGATCTATCTCTGCTCTATTCTCTATTGTAATATCCGGCAAAGTAATTTTTATGCTCCGGTGATTTTTGTATTCTTCCTTAATTGCTTTAGCACAAAATTCAATTTCCACGCCTTCCTTTACTCGTGCATTTATAGCTTCATTAGACCACGAAAACGGGATAAGCTTCTCCATTTCGCTTTTAGTTTCTTTGGACGCAATTGAAACAGCATCAGATAATGCGGAAAGCCCAAAAATATGGTCCCAATGCCAATGCGTTACAACAACTAGATCCGGATTAGAAATTCCCCTTTTATTAAGTTCCTCCAAAAAATAATTTACATGTTCTTCCGAGTTGCCTGCATCAATCATTAAAGTCTTTTTACTGCCAACTACCATTCCTAAAATTGGGCGGTCAGTCGACGATACTGGAGTGATATACCAAAAACTTTTCCCTAATTTGTGTACAGAGTGCATAAGGTCGCCCCTTTCTAATTATAATTTGAGTTAAGTGATGTTTCTATTCCTCATATTTCATTATAAAGATGGAATCCAACAAACAGGCTTACTGTTTTATAAATTACATTCTTTATAATACCTACAGTCGGATTACCTAGTAAGTATATTGTTTTCGTTTCAATAACAATCTAAATTTTCAGTATAACAAATAAATAATTTTCTAAATAGATAAAAATACTACTTTTTATTAGCTTCATTCGAGTGCTTTTTCTGCTATTTAGACCGGCGAACAACTGATATGATACAAAGAATATAAGCGCTTATATTCTAAATTAGTTAAAAAAGTTATTACTTCAATCTTCCTAGGATACTGTTTTTAAAAATACTGTCAAAAAATTCAGGAGGTATTTATGAGGTCTAAAAAAGGTGCACTTGCATGGATATTGGTTCTTGTTCTCTCCCTTATAACGGTCACATTCGTTGGTGCAAAGACATTGTATGAAACAAAACCAGTGCCGGCAAAAGAAAGACATGATATTTCTGAAATCATTCATCAGAGTAGTAAATGGGAAAAGGTTGCTACAGGTAATGGATTCATGGAAGGTATTAACTTTGATCGTAAAGGAAACATCTGGTTAGTTAGTCCGACAACTGGTGAAATCCTAACTATTAATGACGACAAAGTTAAAACCGTTTTAGGGGATAAAGATAAATTAATGCCAATTGGAGCAAAGTTCCACAAAGATGGTCGTCTATTTATTACGGATGGTAAAGGAGAACTTTATTCTTACAATCCCGCTTCTGGTGAACGTAAAACTGTTGTCAATTCTTACGATGGAAAACCTTTAAACGGTTTAAATGACCTTGTTTTTGATGAAACTGGCGGACTTTACTTTACTGAGCCAATGGGTTCTAGTGCCACTCATCCAACAGGCCGTGTCTTCTACTTACCTCCTGGCGAAACTGAAGCAATCCTCTTCTCAGAGAATATTGCATATCCAAATGGAATCGCAATTTCAGCAAATGGCCAGCGCGTCTATATATCAGAGTTTGATAAAAATCAAATTCTATCTGTACCTTCTGTAAATGCTGCAAATTCTCCTGAATCACCGTTTATTTTCGGTCGTTTTGAAGGTGGAATTGGTCCGGATGGATTAGCTGTAGATGCTGAAGGTAATCTGTACGTAGCCCATTTCCAAGCTGGAGAAGTTGTAGTGCTTGACGCCAATGGTTTTAAATACGGAACAATTCGCCTTCCTGAAGATGCAGGAACATTCGCAACCAATTTAGCTTTTTATGATGGTTACCTCTACGTAACCGAATCCTCAAAAAATGAGGTTTGGCGTATCCAAGTGAAAAAGAAGGGTCTGCAGCCATACGGGTTAAACTAGACGCTTCTAATAATGTTTCTTTGGATTATATAACCTTCTTCTCTTCAAAAAAACCACCTAATTCGTTGTGTATCAACAATTAGGTGGTTCTTTTCAAGTATCAATATATTTTTCGTAACGGTGGTACCACTTTAATTTAACGTTTTCCTTCTATTTCTTCATCTTCTCCCCAGCATTCCACTTCACCTATATTAGGTACGTTTTTCTTATAGAACACTGGATCTTTGCCTTGCTTGCGCTGATTTAAATAATCATTAACAACCGGTTTGGCTACTTTCCAAAGTTGTAGAATAGCAATTAAATTGATGATTGCCATAAAGGCCATAAATAGATCCGCTAAATCCCATACAACTTGTACTTTTGCAATTGAACCAAACATAACAAAAAGTACGACAAATATGCGGAATACTAATAAGCCCATTTTTGACTCTTTTATAAAACTAATGTTTGATTCACCATAATAGTAATTGCCAATAACCGTACTAAAGGCAAACATAAATACAATGATCGCTAAGAAGCTTCCTGCCCAATCACCTAAATTTCCAACTAAAGAGGCTTGCGTTAAATTAACTGAAGTTGCATCAGATTGAAGATATGCATCGCCTAATAATACGATTGCCGCAGTTGCAGTACAAACTACTAATGTGTCTATAAAAACACCAAGAGCTTGAATCAATCCTTGCTTAACTGGATGGGAAACAGCTGCAGTAGCTGCTGCATTAGGCGCAGACCCTATCCCTGCTTCATTGGAGAATAATCCGCGTTTAATTCCGTTCATAATTGCCGCACCAATCATACCCGCAAAAGCCTCTTCCAATCCAAAGGCAGACTTTATGATAAGAAGAAACACACTCGGAATTTCCGAAATATTGAGGAATACAACAATAAGTGCGATTACAATATACAAAATTGCCATAACAGGAACAACTATTTGAGTAAAGCTTACAATTCTTTTTAGCCCACCGAAAACAATAATCCCTGTTAAAGCAGCCAATACTAAACCTACAACAAAACGATTGGCACCAAAGCTCTCTTCAAAGGCAATGGAAATCGTATTTGCCTGGACGGAATTAAAAATAAAGCCATAAGTAATAGTAATGACAACGGCAAAAAGAATGCCCATCCATCTTTTATTTAAACCTTTTTCCATATAATAAGCAGGGCCGCCACGAAACAACCCAGTACTTTGATCTTTAACTTTATATACTTGCGCTAATGTACTTTCAATTAGTGCAGATGCCGCCCCGATGAGCGCAATCATCCACATCCAAAATATTGCACCGGGACCGCCAAGAGCAATTGCCGTCGCAACACCCGCAATATTACCTGTTCCGATACGTGAAGCCGCAGATATTGTAAAAGCTTGGAAAGAAGATATTCCTTTTTTACCCGACTTATCTGTTGGCGCCGCTTCTGTTATAAGTTTAAACATATCTTTGATTAATCGAAATTGAATAAACTTTGTTTTGAACGTTAGAAATATACCTGTCCCTACTAATAAAATTATTAATACATATGAATATAATATTGTATTTACTTCACCCAATATATTGCCAAACCAATCCATTGTTTCACATCCTCTATTTTTTCAACTTATTTCAGTCGGTATGTAGATTGTCCTACTCCATCAACTATAAAAACTCTTTATCTTCCCAAATATAAAGTCACTTCCCTACGCAAACCGTTGCCAACATATTTTTTTAATATATCATTATTACCCAATACTGACTTTTCCTATTTTATACTCACTTGAATTTTTAGTATACATTTTTATTGAGGTGCATTAATTTACCAGAAAGACAGTTATCCTCTCCCGCTCCTCTACATTTACTCTCGTTTATCTGCAGGTGTTAAATAATTTTCCTTTAAATAACACGCTAATTGTACTTTTAAAGCGTCCTCCTGTATTTGCAAAGAGATATTTAGCATTTGCTCAATCCGGTTTAAGCGCTGGTAGAGTGTGTTGGTATGGATGTGTAAATGCTGTGCTGTTTGCTGAATTGAACGGTTAAACTTAAAATAGGCCAGCAATGTTTCATATAGGTGGGTTTTGTTCGACTGAACTATTAACTCCCCGATTTGTTCATGTATGAAGTTTGCCAAATCTTGTGGCGGGATTTGTAAAACTAGCTGATTGAGTCCGATTTTATCATAGCTTGTAATTGTCCATTCATCACGAACATGTAAAAAGCGCAATGTTTGCAGTGCTTCCTCGTAAAGAGCAGAAACGGTCTGAAGTGTTTTATATTGTTTACTGATCGCACAACGGAAAATCGGCTTATGCTGTAACTGCCACTTTTTTTGAAGCCTCGAGAATGTTTCGTTTAATGTTGAAAGCATTATTGGCGACGGCACACCGATTAACAGAGTAATCTTGTTTTTTTCATAAAACAGTAATTTCCGTTCACCTGAAAATTGTTCTTTTAGGAGCGAAATGAATTGATGTAAATGTTGATCAATCGATAACATGTCCGTCGTTTGTTTGAACTCGATAATACATAGCCGGTAGTAATCCTGCACATCCAAATCCAAGTGGTACGCCATAGATACAATTGATTTTTGATTCGGTGCATCGATAATTTGATGGAATGTTTCCTGGATTCGTTTGTTATGGAGTTCTTGAATATTTTTGTTTCGTAAAATTTGCAGCGTTAATATATTGGCCCCCTGTTCCAGTGTTTGCTGATCTTTGTAGGAAATGATGCCTTTCTGTTCAATAATCATGCTCCCTAAACAAATATCCAAATTATAGAGAGGATAAACAATAAAGCTGCGGTCATTTTTAAGCCGGTATTCAAATGGACTCATTTTAAATAGTAATTGTTTTTTTATTTTTGTTTTGGTGTGATGGGGAATTAACAGAACCTCTTCAAAAAACACATCATCATTTGCATCATAAAAACCAATTGGCAATTGCGTTAAATTTTGCAGTTCGTTTAAAATGACGGATATTGATTCATTTTGCAATAGCAATTGATTTAATCTGGCATGCACATCATAGCGTTGTTTAAGAAGGGCATGCTTTGTTTCTAATGCCAGAGATAATTCGTGCGCTTCTTTTACTTTTTCAATCATTTGTTCATAATACTGGGCTTTTTGAATTGCCACCCCTACCTGATCGGCAAAGGCTTGAAAAAATAATAGATCTTCTTGTGTGAGGTCTCTTTTCTTTTGGAGTTGGTGAAGGATCATGATGCCAATTGGCTTAGTATCTACAGTTATCGGTACACACAGCGCCGCTTGAGGAACATGTGCACTCTTTAAAATTGTCCGTAAGTTACGGGGGCTTACATTTTGATGGTACATAGCATCCATAATTTCATCGTAACTGTTAAAGAACTCACCGATTCCTGTCGCAAATACACGACCAGTGATGGCTTCATTTGGCCTTGTTTGAAATTGCTCAATAAGAGGCGGAAAATGAATATAGGTTTTAGGAATAAGGCATTGTTTTTGTTCATCAAAAAGCATTAAATACCCGGCATCCGCTTCAGGAATAACATCAAGTGCATGACGCATGATTGTATGTAATACTTCATCAATATGGAGTTTGGAAGTAATTGTCCGGATACTTTCCACGAGGATAGATAACTGTTTATTGGATAGTGTTAATTGACGTAGAATTGCTTCTTGTCCATCTGACATAGACATTCCCCTCTCTCTTAAATATATAGAATATTCCATAATTTTATTTATAAATATAGAGGATTACACATTGTTTCGCAATAAGGAAACAAAGTATAGTGTAAAAAACTGAATTGTTCGTCAATTAAAAGGAGGGGTCTTATTGAACTTAGCATCAGAAATTATGGATCATCCGGTTTTATGGGTTTTAGCATTTGTCGTTGTGCTCATCGTGATTTTCCAAGCAATTGTCTTTATACGTATTTCGAAAAAAGTTGCACCGGAAGTCGGCTTAACGAACAAAGAAGTCACTTCAATTATTCGAACAGGTGCAATTAGTTCACTCGGTCCGTCATTTGCCATTATCATCGTTGCCATTTCTTTAATTACTTTAATTGGTGAACCAACAACAATGATGCGAATCGGTATTGTTGGTTCAGCACCAATCGAAACAGTAGGAGCAAGTCTCGGGGCCGAAGCAGCTGGTGAACAGTTGAGTGACAGAAACTTCTCAGCACAAGCATTTACAGCAGCGGCGTGGACAATGTGTTTAGGTGGCATGGGCTGGTTGCTTGTAACAGCTTTATTCACGAAATCACTTGGCCGTCTTCAAAGTAAGCTAACAAGTGGTGACGGCAACCGGGCAAAGTGGTTAAGTGTCGTTTCTACTGCAGCAATGATTGGTGCTTTCGGCTATTTTGGTGGGGGCCAGATTGCAAAAGGCATGAATGAGACGATTATTTTTATAGTCGCTTTAGTTGTAATGCCGGCTATTATGTGGGCGGCACAACGTTTCAACCAAAATTGGCTCCGTGAATGGTCGCTAGGATTAGTTATTTTAATCGGTATGAGCGTCGGGTATTTCTTAATTTAATAGAAGGAGGAAGATTAAAATGGTCGTTTTAGAGCGTCACACTGCAGTTGCTTCACCTACAAAAAGCGAGGAAAACTTTGCAACGTTTCATAGTCAAGCGCATTTCTGGGGTCGTCTTACTATTTGGGGTGTCATCATTTGTACGATTGCCCTTCCCCTCTATTTATCATTTGGCCTAGGGTATCATCCAGGCTGGTCTGTTATATTAACAGGATTTTTAAGTTACGGGGCCGTTGTAGCAATCATCTGGTTTGTCGAACCAATTAGCTATTACCCTATTTTAGGTGTATCGGGTACGTATTTGGCCTTTCTAACAGGTAATATCGGAAATATGTGCTTACCTAGCGCATCTATAGCACAATCCATCGTAAAAGCAGAACCAGGAACGCGCAAAGGTGAAGTTACAGCAACGTTAGCGATTTCTGCAGCTTCAATTATGAATACAACAATGTTAATTGCTGTGATTTTAGGTGGTTCTTACTTAATTAATGCGCTGCCGGAGTCGATCCGTGCCAGCTTCAGCTTTGTATTGCCGGCAATTTTTGGTGGAGTGCTCGCACAGTTTGCCCTTAATAAGCCTGTTTGGGGGATCGGTGCAATCGGATTAGGTATTTTCGCGGCGCTTGGACCTATTCCGCCGTCGTTTCAGACATTTATTTGTATTGCTGGAACAGTCATCTTTGCCATAATTCTTGAAAAAATGAAAGGGAGTGAACAAGCATCATGACAATTAAACAACAGTTAATGGATAAGCTAGTAGCTAGGAACGATGAGATGATAGCGATTCGCCGTCATCTGCATGAAAATCCGGAACTTTCCTTTGAAGAACAGCAAACGGCGCAGTATATCGCGGATTTCTATGAAAATAAAGACGTTACGATCCATCGTAATGTCGGCAATGGCTACGGAATCATTGTAGAAATTCAAGGCCGTCATCCCGGTCCTGTCATTGGAATACGTGCAGATTTTGATGCTTTACCAATCGAAGAAGAAACAGATGTCCCATTCAGATCGAAAAACCCTGGTGTCATGCATGCTTGCGGTCATGACGGTCATACCGCTTATTTGCTTATTTTAGCGGACTGCCTTATTCAATTAAAAGATGAACTGCACGGAACAGTTAAAATTATTCATCAACATGCAGAGGAAAAACCCCCCGGTGGTGCCAAAAGTATGGTGGCTTCCGGTTTGCTTGATGATTGCGAAATTATTGTCGGAGCACATTTATTCCCAACATTTAAAGTCGGGCATATCGGTTACCGTGCTGGCGCTGCAATGGCCGGCCGCTCATTTTTCAAACTTGTTGTCCATGGTACAGGAGGGCATGGTTCGTCCCCTCACCTGGCAAATGATGCGATTGTCGCAGCCGCAAATTTTGTAACGACAGTACAAACGGTTATTAGCAGACGGTTAAACCCGTATGATATGGGTGTCATTACAATCGGTTCCTTTGATGGGAAAGGTACGTTCAATGTTATTAAAGATGCCGTAACACTTGAAGGTGATGTCCGATATATGAACGACGCAGTTCACGCTACGATTGAGCAGGAAATTAAGCGTTTAGTGAATGGTTTGGAAGTACAGTTTAATGTTACCTGTACGCTTGCATACGAAAAGGATTATCCGCCGTTAGTAAACGATGTAGACTTAACAAACTTTGTTGTCGAGACATTGGAAGCTTCGGTACAGGAAGAAATCATCACCGTTGAAGAAGCGCCTTTATTCTCTGGTTCCGAGGACTTTGCCTATTATGCACTTGCAAAGCCTTCCACTTTTTATTATATAGGCTGCCAACCGACGTATTTGGATGTACCTTATATGAACCATCATCCGAAGTTTGATATTGATGAACGGGCACTATTAGTTGCAGCAAAAGCTGGCGCTGAAGTCGTTGCTAAATATTGCTTAAAGTAAAACCGCCGAAATGCCATTATTCTCTGTAGGAGGAAATGGTATTTTTTATTAAATAAATTTCTTCTAACTAGTTAGTCATACATACACCCCTCTTCAAAATTTCATACGCTATAGGAATTACAGGAAAAGGATGTTTTGCTGTGGTTCAACTAGATGAATATATAATCACGATTCTTGGAAGTACGGGGGGTGTGGCGAAGTCGGTCCTATCGATTTTAAATTACTCAGCTGCCGATAAAAATGATCCCATCCATCAAGTTATTGTAAATTCGAAGCTTTATTTAATCGATATCAATCAAAAAACAATGGATTACTATCATCAACTGTTCCCTAATTTAAAGAATAAAATAATTGCCGTTCAATTTAATTTGAATGACCTTGATCAATTTACTGAACATTTACGGTCCACCAGCACCAAACTAGTAATTGACGTATCCTGGGCTGATACGATTGAAATGGTCGAATGCTGCAATAAGCTTGGCGTTCATTATATCAACTCGGCCTTAGAAAACACTGCAGTTGATCTAGACGAAAGCTTGTATGGCTTTCCGCTTACTGAACGGTATACCCGGTTCGAAAAAAAGAAAGAGGCCTTTACCAATACGAGAGCTATTATCGGCTCAGGTATGAATCCCGGTGTCGTGCAATGGATGGCGATTAAACTATTGAAGGATCATACGAGTGACCCACCTCAAGCTTGCTATATTTTTGAGCATGACAGTTCTTTTTACAAAGACGAAAACCTTGTCGATCCTAAAACGATATATACAACATGGTCTGTTGAATGTTTTCTCGATGAAGCCATTTTAAGCTATCCTATGTTTGTCCGCAATCAGATTCCACTCTACATGTACGATCATGTGTATGCGACCGAATTTAAAATTACGTTAAGAGATCGAGAATTTTACGGATGCCTCATGCCCCATGAAGAAGTACTGTCATTAGGAAAACTATTTGATTTTGAGTTGGGCTTTATTTATCGGGTCAATGAACATACAACGGAACTAATCCGAAATAATTTAGATGATGTGGATGACCTTTGGAATTGGAAACAAACGTTAATCGACCCTGCTGAAGGGGAGGTTGAAGGAGAAGATCTTGTCGGGGTTCTTTTAGTTTACGAAGATAAGGAAATCTATATGTATAACACGATGAAAAGTGAAGATATATTCGAAAAATACAACACGAGTGCCACATACTTTCAGGTAGCGTGCGGAATATATGCAGGTACCGCAAGTTTACTATTAGATACGATTCCTTTAGGTGCCTATTATGTCGATGAGTTATTAATGAAGACCGAAAGTAATTACGGAAAATATTTAGCTTACTATATGCAGGATTTTGTTTTTGGCGAGAATAACAGCTCGGATGGATTATTGCACCAAAGAATAAAGAGAATTAAATAATCGTATTAGATTTGTGAAACAAACCATGTAGAAGTAATTTTTCTACATGGTTTTCTAATGAAATGGACTCCGCAAAACAACATAAAATTCACGTGCATCATAGCCTCTAAAAAAGACGAAAGCCTATTCCAAATAGAAAGTAATAACATAAACATATTAAAACAATCTGATTTCAAGGAAATAGCATAACCCCCACTCAACAAAGCGTTTGAATGGGTTTACTTTTAAGGAGGAATAACAAAAATGATGCACCCGGATACAGAAATTCAATTTGTCAGTGAGCAGGTAGGCGTCGGTGTCTTTGCAACAAAATTAATACCAAAAGGAACGATTGTCTGGATTAAAGATGAGCTTGACCTAAGGCTGACAGAGGAGTTTATTGAAAGCCTTGGTGAATTGCAAAAAGCGGATGTCTACAAATACGCGTATTTAGAATCTGACGGAATCTATGTTCTTCATTGGGATCATGCAAAATATATGAATCACAGTTTCAATCCAAATTGTGTCGATACAGCATATAATTTCCAAATGGCTGTGAGAGACATTCAACCTGGCGAGCAATTAACATGTGATTACGGAACTTTGGGAGATGATGAGGAATTTGAATGCATCCCTGAGGAAGGTACATCAAGAACAAAAGTAACGGCAAATGACTATTTAACCTATTATGAAGAATGGGATGAGATGGCACGGGAAACATTCAAATATTTTAATGCAGTAGAGCAGCCGTTAAAATATTTAATCGACAAACAATATGTTAATAAAGTGAATGCTGTTGCGAATGGCGAAGCCTTAATGGATTCCATTCTCAAGCTATTCATAAATTAAAAAAAGAAACTTCAGAACCCCTTTAAAACATGAAAACCGCACTTGTTTAAAGTACGGTTTTCCAATCGAGCATTTAATTATTTAAATGATTAGTCATCAAATTTCATGCCTTTTAATAAATCAGCAAATGCGTTATTAATTGGCTCTGCTTCTTTTTCTTGCTGCTTTAAATAATTTTGAACACTGCGTTTATCGACTTTACCGCCGCCTTCTTTTTTACGGCGTGCTTCAAATGCGGATAATTTTTCGCGGTAACCGCATTTGCATACGAAAATCTGGCCGTCTCCTTGTCCGTGCAGCTCCAACTTTTTCTTACACTGCGGGCAGCGAGCATTCGTTACGCGTGAGACGTTTTTGCGGTGACCACATTCACGGTCCTGGCATACGAGCATTTTGCCTTTTTTCCCGTTTACTTCAAGCATCGGCTTTCCGCAATCCGGGCAGGACTTCGTTGAAATATTATCGTGCTTGAACTTTTTATCGCTGTTTTTAATGTCAGCAACGATTGCTTTCGTGTGCTGCTTCATTTCATTAATGAAGACATCTTTTTTCAGCTTGCCTTTAGCAATTTGCTCAAGCTTTTGTTCCCACTGTGCTGTCGTTTCCGGAGATTTCAGTTCATTCGGCACTAAATCCAGCAGCTGGCGGCCTTTTGACGTAATATGAATATCTTTTCCACGCTTTTCAATAAGGAATGAATTGAACAGTTTATCAATTATATCAGCACGTGTTGCAACAGTTCCTAATCCGCCAGTTGACTTTAATGTATCGGCAAGTGCTTTATTTTGCGTATTCATATATTTCGCCGGATTTTCCATAGCTGTCAGTATCGTTGCCTCTGTAAAACGCGCTGGCGGTTTCGTTTGACCTGAAGTTTGGGCTAGTAATGATACGTTTAGCACTTGTCCTTTTTCAAGGCGCGGTAACAGCTGTTCCTTTACATCTTCTGAAGTTTCCTCGTCATCAAAACGATTCGAGTACACTTCTTTCCAACCGGCAGTAATTACCGTTTTACCGCGTGCGATAAATTTCTCTTTCCCGATTTCGGCTTGAACTGTTAACTGCTCATACTCATGTGCAGGGAAAAGAACTGCAAGGAAACGCTTTACGACTAAATCGTAAATTTTGCGTTCTTTATCATTAAAATTCGCAAAGTTTACATATTCTTCAGTCGGAATGATTGCATGGTGATCCGAAACTTTACTATCGTCAACAAACGATTTGTTTGCTTTAATCGGCTTTGTTATTACTTTGTTCGCTAAAGTACGGTATTCTCCTACTGCACATGCTTTAAGACGTTCAGGCAATGTGCTGACAATATCAGATGATAAATAACGTGAATCTGTACGCGGGTATGTGAGCACTTTATGTGATTCATATAGCTTTTGCATAATATTCAGCGTTTCTTTTGCCGAGTAGCCGAATAATTTGTTTGCATCACGTTGTAATTCAGTTAAATCATATAGTCCTGGTGAGAACGTCTTTTTCGGTTTACGTTCAATGTCGATTACTTTCGCATTTTGCTTATCCAGTGTGTTGACGATTCGATCAACCTTTTCTTTATCGAAACTGCGCGAATTGCCGTTTTGATCTTGCCAAGTTAATTTCAGCTCTTTCGTTTGGGCTTCAATCCCATAATACGTTTGAGGATTAAAATGCTTAATTTCATCTTCACGGGCCGCAACTATTGCGACAACCGGGGTCTGTACACGACCTGTATTAAGCTGTGCATTGAATTTCGTAGATAATGCACGACTTGCGTTCAGCCCGATATACCAGTCGGCTTCACTTCGGGCAACCGCTGCATAATATAGATTTTCATATGCTTTCCCCGGCTTTAAATTCGCAAAGCCTTCTTTAATTGCTTTATCGGTAACAGATGATATCCATAATCGTTTAACCGGCTTATTTACTTTTGCACGTTCAATAATCCAGCGTGCAACTAATTCCCCTTCGCGACCTGCATCAGTTGCAATGATAATTTCTTTGACATCATTACGTGTAAGCTGTGATTTTACTGCATTGTACTGTTTGCTTGTTTGCTTGATCGTTGTTAATTTCAGACGTTCAGGCAGCATCGGTAAATCGGCTAAATCCCACTTCTTATATTTCTCATCGTAGCTTTCCGGATCTGCCAGCGTTACTAAATGTCCCAACGCCCATGTGACGATATATTTGTCTCCTTCTAAAAATCCATTACCTTTTTTATGACACTTCAGCACATTTGCAATATCGCGTGCTACTGAAGGTTTCTCTGCTAATACTAAGCTTTTAACCATTGAAAACAATCCTTTCGTAACTCTTTGAACCAACTATACCATACATTAATAGTGCCAAGATGTATTTGAATTACGACTCGTTTTTGGAATAGATTTTAAGATGTCACAGAAAATTTGTTATAAGAATATAATTTGATGTTTAGCTTTTAAAAAGCTGGGGTATATTAGTATTAAGAAACAAAATTATTCAAATAAAACTTAAAAATTGTTTGTGGTTAGTTGATTGTGAATATGTTCTTTGGTAAAAGGTAAAAAAATTATTTGTATACATAAATTTTTACTTATTATTCCTTTAATTCAATAGTAAAGTACTATTAACTCGATATATTCAACTCATACTTTCCCTTCATTTGTACGAAAAATCAAAATTTTCTTCTTCTTTTCGAATATTTTTAGTAGACATTTGGATAATGTTGTTATACAATAAACTTAATTAAATTGCTTAAGCTGTTTACGATCAATTCACATATTAAAAAAGTGAACGTGTACGCTCCGCTCCCTTTTTTAATGTGTGAATTTTTTATACATTTAGCAATTCAATTAATTAATTTTTTGGAGGTTTTCTCTCATGCAACAAGGTACAGTAAAATGGTTTAACTCAGAAAAAGGTTTCGGTTTCATCGAAGTTGAAGGCGGTAACGATGTATTCGTACACTTCTCAGCTATCCAAGGCGAAGGTTTCAAAACTTTAGACGAAGGTCAAAAAGTTGAATTCGACGTTGAAGAAGGCAACCGTGGCCCACAAGCTACTAACGTTACAAAACTTTAATTCTAACGAATTAAGTTCACATAGTTAGTTGCAAGAAGCATACTCTATCGGGTATGCTTCTTTTTATAGTTTCATAATGATAAAAAACAGCTGTGCCAAAGTTTAACTTACGGCACAGCTGTTTCTATTTCCAAACCTATTGTACGTTTCTTGAATAATATAATCGATATGATAACAGCTACTATTGGAAGCTGGGGACATCACGAGACCGCGTAACATATTGGCTTGCCCGTTCGTCTGTGTTAATTGAGGGGCTAAAATTTTTATTGCTTCTTTCCCAAACTTCATTTGCAAATTTTGAACCTCTATAATGTTTGCCATTATTTGTTCCTCCCTTGATTCGTTGTTACCTTTAATTAATGGAGAATAGAAATGACGGCATTATTTCGACGGTGAATTGTCGCAAAATGAAGGTGTTTGGTGTTATAGATCGATAAAATACACGGGCTATTTCCCAGGAAATCTATATTCCGACAATTTCTTTTACCTCCGTAAGCTTTGTGCGAGATAATGTTACTTCCGATTTGTTTGTACCTTGAAGGGATAAGCTGTAAATGTTGCTGGTCCACGTAATTATTTCCCTTACTTTTTGTAAATTGAAAATATAAGATCGGTACACCCCAAATGGTGCAACCGCTTCTCAAGTTCACTCAAAGTGAGCGTGCAAGGGTACCCTTCTCGAGAACATATCCCCCTTTTGTCCTTCTCCAAATTCACAAAATAAGAAAAAGCTATCACTCGGATTTCTCCATGCAATAGCTTCCCTAAATTTACTTATAAAATTTCCGCTAAACGTTTAATACCCTCTTCAATAATTTCAGGTGTTGCATTTGTATAGTTCAGACGCAGTGTATTTACCGATTCTTTATCTGTGTAAAATGGATTTCCCGGCACGAATGCTACTTTTTTCTCCATCGCTTCCGAAAACTTATCAAGCGCATTTACACCTTCCGGAAGAGTTACCCATACAAACATACCGCCTTCAGGTTTCGTATACTTTACATACGGCGGGAAGTATTTTTCCATTGCATCCAGCATTGCATCAGCCTGTGTTTTGTAGAGCGCTATAATTTTTTCAACATGCGCTTCATACTCATTCGTCGTTAAATACTGATGCAAAATATATTGTGCGAAAATGTTTGTATGTAAATCCGTTGCCTGCTTCGCTGTTTCGACATGATTCAGCAGTTCATGGTTTTTTGTCAAAATATAACCTAGGCGCATACCAGGTGTAACCGTTTTTGAAAACGAACCTAATACGACACTGTTTGTCATCTTCCCTGCCGCGATATATGGCAGATGTTCCCCAGTAAAACGAAGCTCCCCGTATGGATCATCCTCGATAAAAATGACATCTTGATCTTTTACCGCTTCAAATACTTTTTCACGGCGCTCTTTCGTATACGTTAACCCAGTAGGATTTTGGAAATTCGGAACTGTGTATACCATTTTCACATTTGGCTGTATCAGTGCATCCTTCAACTGTTCTACATTCAGCCCTTCTGTTTCCAGTGTTACACCGTAGAAACTTGGTTCACGTAATGTAAAAGCCTGGATCGCTCCTAAATAGCCGGGCTCCTCAATAACAACCCCGTCCCCTTTGTTCAGCAGAACTTTAGAAATAAGTTCCAATGCCTGTTGTGATCCTGTCGTAATAAGTACATCATCTGCTGTATAATTTAAATTCAACTGCTTGTTATTATATTTTTCTGCAATATACTGACGTAGCGGCAAATAGCCTTGTGTCGTAGAATATTGAAATACCTTTGCACCATTTGCATCAATCGCATCATTTACCGACTGCTTTAACTCGTCAATTGGAAATGAGATTGGATTTGGCAAGCCTCCCGCAAATGAAATGACGTCGAATACATCCGTAACTTTTAAAATATTTCGAATGAATGATGACGGTGTTTTTAAAATACTATCAGAATATTGCATAGTGAATTCTCTTCCTTTTTGTAATTTTCAAAAAATTTTATCACTTTTTAACGGAATAAACAATAGGCATGTACCATTTTAGAAGATACATGCTTATTGCTAGTAAGTTAATGTCATGAAGCTGTTATTCTAATCAATTACTTAACAGAAATTATGCCAGCCTTCGCTTTCTTCCTACTAATAAATAGTAAAGCGGGATACAGATAAGTATTAGCGGAATCATCGATACGAATATTGTACGGTATGTTGTATAAGGTTCAATCATCCCTAAAATAAATGGCCCGACACCTAATCCTAAATCATATAAAATAAAGTATGTGGATGTTGCTAAGCCAAATCGATGTGGCTCCGTTACTTTAACTGCAATCGTCTGGGCAATGGAATTGAAGTTTCCGTAGCCAAAGCCAATAAGGACGGCTGCCAATAAGAGCATCCATCCTGCTGATGCCTGACTAAACAACAGCATTCCAATAGCGAAAACAGCTAGACATGGATAAACAATAATATTTGGGCCACGCACATCCATCAATTTCCCGGTAAATGGACGTGAAATAACGACAACCCCCGCATAGGCTAAGAAAAAGTAGCTTGCCGCTTCCACTAAATTAATTTCTCTTGCATAAAACGTAATGAACGTCATAATTCCCGAGTATGCAAAACCAATTAATAAGGCAATAAATGAAATCGGAAGCGCTTTTGGTTCAATGAATTTTTCCAGGAATGAAAGCTTCTCTGCCTGATGCCCATTTTGTTTATTTGGTTGTGGTAAAGAAATTTTAACAAAGAAATACGCGATTAGTAATATAAGTGACAGCGCGGTGTTCATATAGAAAATGACATCAAAGCCATTTTCAAGCTTCAGCATAAACATGCCGACAAACGGCCCAATTGCTGTTGCCAAAATTGCGCTTAAGCTAAAGTATCCAATTCCTTCCCCTTTACGTGATGCCGGTAAAATCGTAGCAACAATCGTTCCTGTCGCTGTTCCGACCGTTCCGACAGCAATCCCTTGTAATAAGCGGACGATCAATAAATAAACAACGCCCCATTCTATCAAATAAAGTGTTGTTGTTACGAAAAATAAAATAAGACCAATTAAAAGCATCTTCTGTGGACCGCTACTGCTGATGAGACGTCCTGCCCCTATCCGACCAATCAATGACCCGATAATAAAAATACTCGAAACAAGTCCTGCAATACTTGTAGAAACTTGGTACGTGTCTACTGCATAGCTTGAAATGGTCACCATTAGTAGGAAGAATATTAAGATTGCAATAAAATTAATGATCGATACAATGATAAAGTCCTTCGTCCAAATTGGTTCTTTTATTTCCTTCATTCTAGCCCTTCTTTCAATATCTTCTCCATATCAGACAGCGCTTTTTTAAAAAGCTCCTGTTGTTCGTCTGTCAGGTTACTTAATAGCTGATTTTGTAGAAATTTAATTTCCGGGGAAATATTTTCATACAATCTTTCTCCCTTTTCCGTCAAACTTATATATTTTTCCCGTCTGTCATTGCCTTGTTTCATTTGAATCAGCCCTCTTTGCGTCAACGTTTTAACATTTGCAGAAACAGTCGGCTTCTCAACATCCCAATATTTCGCGATCTGACTCATTGTTGCCAGTTCTTCATTCGCCAAATATTGCATCAAAGACCAGTTCGCATTGGACAGTTCATGCACTACCAGCATATTAGTAAGACGCTGCGTATAACGTTTATGCAAACGGTGCAATTGTAAAAAGAAAGTCATTTTAGATTACCTCCCTATTTTTTCTAAAATGGTTAGTTAACCTAACTAATTAAATAGAAATCTGCTTCATTTGTCAATCTTTTTTACTGGACCCAGTGGAATTTGACACGTAGTAGGTTGCTAAATTCTTTGGGAAGGCTGATAAATTAGATTATGCACTTACAAGAAAAAAAGAGGAAGCAATTCCGCTTTTTTGGGAAAAAAATGATAAATTACCGGTAACTCCACCTTTCTTTAAACTAAAAAACACGCTTTATAGCCTTTAAGACTACAAGCGTGTTTATCCATTCTAAAAGAATATTAATAATAAAATACCAACTAAAAAGCAGTAATATGTGAAGTAATGCAGCTTTCCGTTTTTCATGATCCCCATGAACCAGCGCATGGCGAAATATGTCATAAACAATGTCGCAAGGAATGTGACTGTATACGGAAGAGCTAAATCCATTTTGTTTGGCTCATCGAGGAAGTCTGTAAACCCTAATACGACACCGCCTAAACTCACCGGAATATACAGCATGAATGAGAAACGCAGTGCTGTTTCCTGTTTCATTCCGACAGCGATTGCCGAAATAATTGTCGCACCCGATCGGCTAATCCCCGGTGTTAATGCAACTGCCTGCCCAAAACCTACTAATAAGGCATCCTTTGCTGATAAATCCCCGTCACGTTTCGTTCCGCGTAAATTACGAATTAACCATAAGGCAATCCCTGTCACGAACAGCATAATCGCGATTGTCGTCATGCTAACATTATCTGCAATAACATCGCTCAGCAGAACACCTAAAACACCTGCTGGAATCGAGCCGATAATGATGTAAAGCGCAAAATTAAAGTCAGCACGGTAACGCCGATTACGTGTCTTAACAAACATTAGAAATCCAGTAATTAACCGAATAATATCTTCACGGTAAATAAACATAATCGCAATCAATGATGCCGTATTCGTTAGGATCGCGAATGTAAAGCCCTGTTCGCCCATTCCTAGAATTTCACTTACAATCATAACATGCCCACTTGATGACACTGGAATCGGTTCAGTTAAACCTTGGACAATACCGATAATAAAATGCTTTAACACTAAAATTAAATCAAAATTTTCCATTTGTATCTCCTAAAAAAGTAGTCCTCTTCTGTTAGACGCAAAAAGACGTCTAAATGTTCACTTCTTTACGATAATACTGTTCTCCGATGTGTGCAAGCGCTTTTGGCAATGTTCCGTCCGTTACTAAAAATAATTGACGTGTGGCACGTGAAGCAATTGTATACAGTAAATACGCATCCATCTCTTCTCTGTATACATGGGCATTGGCATCTGCTACAAGAACAGTCGTAAACTCAAAGCCTTTCGCCATATAGCCGGGCATGATGAGCAGCCCCTTCATATATACCTTCTGTTCTTCTGTAACGAGCTGAAGCTGTGGAAGAAGCGGTTTTAATTCGTTGTATAATTGTTCGCATGCCAGCTTATTTTTGCATAAAATAACGAAGCTTTCTTCTTCTTTATAATGCGAATCGACAAGGTGTGCAATTGTTTCGCGCACTGCATTAGTTTCGATAATTTGTGGCTTATCCCCTGATACACCAAGCGACTCGGTTGTCGTGTTGTTTAAAATCGCGCTCATAAAATCGGTAATTTCATTTGTCGAACGATACGATTTATTTAACTCGACTGCTTTGAAGTGCTTGGACAATGGACCTGCAAGCGAGTCCTTCATTTGCGGATGCACGACCTGGTTTTTATCCCCCAGCAACGTGTAATGCGCTTTTGGATGCATAGCTTTAATCGTCAGCAGCTGCAAATACGAGTAGTCCTGGATTTCATCAATGACAATATGTTTAATCGTATTATCTGTATACAAGCCTTTTACAACAGCTTGCATATACATGATTGGAGCCAAATCTTCGTAATATAATATGCGTTGTTTCAGTGTTTCAGTCGTTGTAGCCTGAATCGTTTGTGTTTTTAAATTATCATTTTGGTATGTTAATGAATGCAGATACATTTTGTTTAAATTTACAAACCCTAGCTGATGAATCGCACTTTCAAGTTTGCCGTACCTTTTTTGCAGCTTTTCATTTGCCTGCTGCTCGATTTCCTTATCTGTCCCGATATACGTATTGACCGACTTTAATTCCTTCATCAATACTTTGCGATCCTTTGTTTTTTCCTGCTCTATTTTTTCCAGCAGTACTGTACGAATTTTCTTCAATCGAAAATCAATATCCAATGCGCCGAACTTGTCGTAAAACAGATCCGTCAGTTTTTTGGCCGAAATGAACAGTTTTCCTTCAATCTTTAAATTATAAAACGGCATGCCGCTCTTCTTTAGACTTTCAATATATTTCAGCAGCTGCTTTACGTATGCATGCGAGCCTTTAAATGCATAGTGCTCGCGTTCCTCCTTGCTCGCCTTTTGAAGACGTTCAATATTTTCGTAGCTTGTTTCTGCTTTATAATAAGATAACTTTAAATCGCGCAACAAACGGTAATACGTCGTATGCTGAACATTGTCCTCACCTAGCTCCGGTAATACGTTCGAAATGTAGTCATTGAACAAATCGGACGGTGAAATAAGCAGAATACTGCGTGCATTCATTGTTTGGCGGTATTCATACAGTAAATAAGCAATTCGCTGCATCGCAACAGATGTTTTCCCGCTGCCAGGCGGGCCAAGTACGATTAAATTATCTTTATTAGATGAACGAATGACGATGTTCTGGTCACTTTGGATTGTTGCGACAATTGACTTCATCTTTTCTTTTGCCGTATCCGACAGCAGGCTTTGCAGCACTTCATCGCCTACATATATATCCGCGTCCAGCACTTGCAACAGCTCATCATACTTTACTTTATACTGACGGCGGCCTTGAATCGTAACCGGAATATATTCTCCATCCGGAATTTGATAGCGTGCCTTTCCGACCTTATTTTCATAAAAAAGGCTTGAAATCGGGGCACGCCAGTCATAAATTAGCACGTCATCCGTTTTTGGTTCGCGGAATGTCGATAAGCCAATATATAAATGTTCCCGATCGCCTTCTTCATTTTCAATTGAAATACGCCCGAAATACGGACTTTTATATAAAATTTGCATTTTGCTTAATTGTTCACTGGCATTCAGATACTCCCGTTCGCGCAATTGCATCGTTTGCAGCATTTGCGAAAACTGGATGGCACTTTCCCCTGAAACATCGTTAAACTCCGAAGATGCTTGTGAGCGTTCTTCAACAATGTCTCCTTTTTGCTTTTTTAAATGATTGGACTGAATTTTTATTTGCTGTTTTAGAAGAGCACTAATTTCTTTTAAGTGTGTCTCTTCCTGTTGCCATATCGTTTGTTCCACTATTGGTTCGCCTCCAAATGCTCCGGAAGTAAAATCTTCTCTTTACATAAATATTCATGGTACTTCAAAATGACGTTAGATTCAATTGAAACTATTTTGAGATTCCTCGCCATTACAAAATTTAACAATTCTATTATAGCATCTTCCTAACTTTAAATTATGTTGATTAAAGAAATATATTATACGCGGATTTATATTCATGAATTTTTTGAGGCGTGATGATGTATTAGCCGAAGGAAATAAAAAAGAAGCTTCCATATTAATGGAGGCTCCTAATCGTTATTGCATATCAACTGCTTGTTTTGATAATGTTTTTGTCATTTCACAATATTGAACGAATACACGTGCAAGTTCGCGCAGGCGGTTGTGCACATCTTCATCGATAATTTTGTTCTCTTTATCAAAGTGATCCGCATGTGTGTATACATAGTTTGGTGTAACTAGGCAGCGGAAGTAATCTAGGATCGGACGCAATTGATTTTCCAGTACTAAGTGATGCTGGTATGTTCCGCCATTACCGATGATAGCTGCCGGCTTGTAACGTAACGCTTTTGGTGGAATCATATCAAAGGCATTTTTCAGTACGCCCGGAATCGATGCCTGGAAAATCGGTGATGCGAAAATGTAAGCATCTGCTTCTTCAAATTTTTGAATCATATTTTTCATATCATCATTTAGCGGACTGCCGTCTAAAATTTGATGCTGTAATTTTGAGAAGTATAAAATCTCTAATTCTAGCGAAGGGTTGAAAGCTTGAATATATTTTTGAACCTGTTCCAAAAGAACGCCGGTTTTACGACCAAAAATGGTTCCATCGACAAGTAATATTTTCATAAATGTTCCTCCATGTAAATCATTGTACTCATATTGTATCAGAATAACATTGCGTTTTAATAGGTAGTTGCTTAGTAAAGTTAAATTTCAGTCTTTCGTCTTACATTGTTATATCGGGAAATGAATTTGAATAATTTTCCAAACCGCAATGTAAAGATTGGTTCCCCACTATTTACCTTGCCCATCAATTTTCAGACGTCCCTCTTCGTCCTCACTATTTACTGGCGGCAATGTGTCTTCTTTGTATTTATCCCAGTTAAAGGTCACTTCTTCATCGGCTAAAGCTTCTCCCTTTTCGATAATGGGCATTTGCATTTCCAGTAGCTCATCGGATAAGTAAATTGATACTTTTTGCTCTTTTCCGTGAAGCGCGATTACTTTCATTGCCAATGCTATTTGCGTTGCTGGTATGGAATGCAGCTTTTTCAGCGGTCCGACTAAAATCGGGTTAATTACCTTTAATACCTTATCGCCAATCGTTTCTCCTAGTCGGAATTCAAGGCGATTCCCTGTAATGAGTGATGGACGTACGATTGATAATCGAGGGAAATCCATTTTAATGAGTTCTTCCTCCAATTTTCCCTTTACCTGACTATAATAAGCAAGTGCCTTTTCATTTGCTCCCATTGCGGAAATAACAATGAAATGACCGACCCCGCGGTTTTTTGCAATCGCTGCAATCGTTAACGGATATTCAAAATCGACCTTTTCAAACTGCTGCTTTGACCCCGCTTTTTTCATCGTTGTTCCTAAACAGCAAAATACCTCATGAGCAAACTCAATATCCTTATCGGCAATCTGATCAAACTCGCACAGCTTTACAACTAATTTTGGGTGCGTAAAATCAAGCGGTCTTCTCGAAATAACGTTGACTGCAGCATACTCCTCACTCTCGCATAATAACTTCACAAGCGAAGAACCGACCAATCCTGTTGCACCTACAACCAACGCTGAGCGCATCGTTTTCATATGTTTCCTCTTTTCTTTATTTTGATGTATGTATATGTAGAAAACTCTCTCATTCATAATTTCGGTAATTCCGCCATATTTTATAGAGATAGTGGAAAGGATGGGATTTACGTGCAAAAAAGAAAAATTATATGGATTATCGAGCATTGTGAGATTAAAGGAACTTATCCTTTTGAGCGTGCAGTAACCTTGGCAAATCTGTTGCAGGATGAAGAGGTCGTTCTCTTTGTGAAAACTGCAAATGAACAGCTTCTTGATAAATTGGCCCAAACAGGCTTAAATATTGTTCAGTTTGAACGTTTTATCGAACTCAGAAAGAAAATTCGTGAATTGGAGCCTCATTTAATCATCCATGAAGGCAAAGATACCCAAGTTGACCAAATTGAAATGATTAAACCGTTTTGCCCGACGATTGTTCATTTTGATGATTTTGGCATGGGTGCACAACTTAGCGACTGTCATATTGTTTCATTGTTTGGGGAATCCCATGAAGAGTCGCATACACATGAGCTTGCCGGCAGCTATGCGTTTGCCGTACCGCCAAATTTAGAAAAAGTCGCACATCAAATCCTTGAAAAACCCGATAGCTCAATTAAAGAATCACTTCCGCATATTGTTGTCGCATTTGAAGATGGGGATAGCAACAATCTGACTTACCGTACTTTACGCCACTTAACCCAACTGCAAATCCCATTAAAAATTTCAGTTGCGATTGATGATGACTATCATCATGACATCGATAGTCTAAAAATGATGGCGTTAAGCCGAAAAAATACCGTCATCGTTCAAAAACCTGATGCCCTGCTCGAGTTGATGCCGCAAGCAGACTTGATTATTTGCAATGCCAACTATACGCCATATAAAGTGGCAGCAGCCGGAATTCCTTGTATTACAACGGCCCAACAGGATAATGAACTTAATTATGCATTTACACGCGAGATGAACGGCTTTATCCATATCGGGTTAGGCCGAAAAATGAAGCAGTCCATTATTCAAAATGCCGTGATGGAGCTCTTGCTTCATGAGCAGCGCCGTGAACGTGCTGTCCGCAAGCAGCGCAGTCTTGAAATTCTGACAAACAACGATATTCTGAAAAACCTGCTGCTTGATTTAGCTTATGCCCGTCATAATATGGCACATATTTAACTTAAAAAATTAGGCTTTCCCCATCACATATATGTATGCATTATGTTACAATACAAAGAGATTAAATTGATTCAGTAAATCAATTTAAAGCCTCTGGCAGATGTTACAAATTCGGTAAGGAGTTCTTAAAAGGAAGTCAGCCTAAAAGCGTCGCATCGTGCGACAACGTCTGACTGACCCACATCCTGTGGTCCTAAAGCCGAATTTGAACGCAATTATGCCAAGGCATAATTGATTATCCGCTTAAAAAGGAGCAATTAATGATGCAAACAAAAGACCAGCTTCAGCAGGAAATCGCTGAATTAAAGAATGATTACATCAATCTTCAAGGCGATATGGAAAAGCTAGAATCACTTGGCCATGCAGACTCAGTAAAACAAGCGCTCGCACGCCTTGAAAATATGGAAGCACGGCTAGCAGAACTTAACAAACAGCTCGCAGCACTTTAATGTTGCGGGTTTTTTTTGAGCAAAAAGCAAGGTAATATAATGCCGTTTTTGGTACTTGTTGATTCCCGTTCCGGCGGCTCCAATCAACTAAATTAAATGCTAATGTTATATTACTTTTTACAATACTATTTCTTACACAATAAAAACACTCGGAGGATTATTATATGGCAATATTAACTGTTGAAAATTTAGGTCATTCATTTGGGGATCGTACGTTATTTAAAGAGGTTTCGTTCCGTCTTGTTGAAGGTGATCATATCGGACTTGTTGGTGCAAATGGTGTTGGAAAATCGACATTGATGAGCATCATTACGGGGCAAGCAATTCATGATGAAGGAAAAGTGGAATGGCTGCCTGGCACACATTACGGTTATCTAGATCAGCATACCGTTTTAACAGCCGGCCGTTCGATGCGTGATGCATTACGTGACGCATTTGCACCTTTATATAAGAAGGAAGAGCGTTTAAATGAAATTTCAGTGGAGTTAGGCGAGCCTGACGCAGATTACGACAGTCTATTGGAAGAAATGGCTGAAATCCAGGATGCATTGGATGCTGGTGACTTCTATAGTCTTGATATGAAAATTGATGAAATCGCTCGTGGCTTAGGATTGGATGCAATTGGTCTGGAACGAGATGTTGCCGCTTTATCTGGTGGACAGCGTACAAAAGTTTTACTTGCTAAGCTTTTACTTGAAAAGCCTAAAGTATTATTACTGGACGAGCCGACGAACTATCTTGATGAAGAACATGTTACTTGGCTGAAAAATTACTTGAAAAACTATCCGTATGCATTCCTGTTAATTTCGCATGATACGGAATTCATGAACAATGTTGTTGATGTTATTTTACATTTAGAATTTGCGAAGATGACGCGTTACACTGCGACATATGAGAAGTTTATCGAGCTTGCGGAAATCAACAAGCGCCAGCATATCGATGCTTATGAAAAACAGCAGGAATTTATTAAGCAGCAGGAAGATTTCATTGCCCGCAACAAAGCACGTTATTCGACAAGCGGCCGTGCAAAGTCACGTGCGAAACAGCTGGATCGGATGGAGCGTATTGATCGCCCGGAAACTGCTGTAAAACCGGAGTTCAGCTTTAAAGAAGCGCGTACACCAGGTCGTTACGTAGTGGAAGCGGAAAACTTAGTAATTGGCTATGATAAAGAAAAACCATTATTACCGCCACTTACATTCCAAATAGAACGCGGGGAAAAAATTGCTTTGGTCGGAATGAACGGTGTCGGAAAATCGACATTACTGAAAACAATGTTAGGCAAAGTTCAGCCGCTGGACGGAAAAGTAATTTTAGGCGACTATTTGGAGCCGTCATACTTCGAGCAAGAAGTAAAAGCAGATAAAATCACACCGATTGATGATGTATGGAATGCGTTCCCTTCTATGGAACAGGCGCAGGTTCGTGCAGCATTAGCACGTGCCGGTCTAAAAACGGACCATATTACTCGCCCACTGAATTCACTTTCTGGTGGTGAACAGGCTAAAGTACGTCTTTGCAAGTTGATGATGGATCAAACAAACTGGCTGATCTTTGACGAACCTACAAACCACTTGGACGTTGATGCAAAAGAAGAGCTTAAACGCGCCATGAAGGAATTCAAAGGTACAATAGTTCTTGTATCGCATGAGCCGGAGTTCTATGAAGGCTTAGCGACGAAAGTATGGAACGTGCAAGACTGGTTCACGACTCGTGAAACGAAGGAATTAAACGAATTTAAATAGTTTTTTAATGAAGCAGTGCACTCTTGTTATGGAGTGCGCTGCTTTTTTTGTAGAAATCTTCAGAAGAATTGTGGCAAATATTTGAAAGCAAAATGCAGTTGTTAGAATTTTTCGCCAATATATTAGCGCTTAGCAAGGATTTTTTAGTATAGCTGACGAATGTATTAGATGTTCGAGCATTATAAAAAACCTGACATACTTATATTGGGTAATCGCAGTCCAATATCCTGTGTATCCCGGAAAAACTTTTTTAGTAGTACGTTCTATATGGAATATTTCATGAATATATTAAAAAGTCGCGGTCTTTTAGAGCACTCCACTCCCACTACATATTAGAAAAATTTCCTGTTCAAAACTAGCCGCGCCCAGCAGTCCCCTCTCTCTTCTAGTTTCTACTTTACAAAACTGTAATATTAAATTAGAAACTTTTTATAGTTTTATACGTATAATTTATTAGAAGAATGGGTAAACAGTTAAAGGGAAAGATAAAATAAACTTATTGCATTATAAATAGCTTACTGGTAAGATATTATTATAAGTAAATGTCTTACAACTAAGCTATCACCAAATTATTGATTATGGGAAAGCGAGGAAATTAATTATGACAGTAACAATCTATACACAATCGAGCTGTTCCTCATCACGAAAAGCATTGAAATGGCTAAACGAAAATAATATTACTTATACTGAAAAAAGAACAACTTCTCAATCTTTGACTTTAGCAGAGTTTAAACATATTTTAAGTATGACAGAAGATGGCACGGATGAAATTATTGCGACAAACTCGAATGATTTCAAAAACCTGGACATTGATATTGACCAGCTATCCATTCAAGAACTGTACAACTTAATACAGCAGCATCCTCGTATGTTGCGCAGCCCTATTTTACTTGATGAAAAACGCATTCAAATCGGCTATAACGAAATGGACATTCGTCGTTTCATCCCTCGTAAAGTGCGTGCATTTGAATTAAATGCCCTTCAAAAACTAGCCGTAGAATAGTGATAACATTTGGAGTTGACACTGATGAATGAGCATAAACGCGAGCAGTTAACCGAACTTTTTGAAAAGATGACATCGTTGGAACGCAAAATTGCTAATCAATGGAACAGTCAAAATCAGTTAGGCTTCTCGAAATCACATATTTTAATTTTGGCTTACTTGCATACAGACGGTCCAAAGCGCCCTTCTGCCATTGCAGAAAAGTTAAAAGTGACAACAGGTGGCGTAACGGTTTTGACGACGAAGCTCATTAAGGCGGGGCTCATTGAAAAAACACAAAATGAAACGGATCGCCGCGCTTCGCAAATTCATATTACCGAAGCAGGAATCGAAGTGCTCGAAAGCTCTCGTCAGCAAGTAGACAACCTTTTCGAAAACCTGTTCGGCATGTTAACAGAGGATGAAATTAAAACTTTAACGGCAATTTTTGATAAATGTACGAAGTTTTAAAAAAGCGAGCAGCTCTTTGCTCGCTTTTTTCTGTTGAAACAAAATGTTTGTTGCTCTGACTACAGTTTATAAACGGTTATGACGATATTCGTCAACATTGATAATATAATATCCGTTCCATACCTTTAAATTTTACTAAATATATTAAATAGAAAACTCCTAACACTCCCCAAATGATCCCGAAAACAATAGAATTAGTATCCAAATTAAACAACAAGTATATTATGAAAATCGAACCTAAACTAGGAATTGTTAGGTAACGAATTATAGATGAAATAGATCTATTTTTATTTTTTGTAAAGTAAATAACTGCAATATTTACAATTAAAAATGCAATTAAAGCACCAAAGTTAATTAATCAAGCAGCTAGAGTTAATGTCATTACAAGTAAAAATTTCTGCTTTATCAACTTATTTTCTAGAAAAATCCACTAGTCTCATAGATATAAAATAAAAAACGCATCTATTTCAATGCGCTTTTCGTAAATTTAACAAGTTCCTCATATTGGGCCTGAATTTCTTCAGTTGTCGTAGAATCATATAGATATAATTGCTCCGCTGTCGACTCGAATAAACCGATTAAAATTCGCGATGTACGTGAAGCATCAATAGTTGAACGAATTTCGCCTTTTTGTAATGCTTCATTCAATAAATTATACACCCACTCATAAAACGGCGCATATATTGATTCCCATTGTTTTAAATGTTCACTTTGTGCAAGACCTGCATATAAAATAGCAAACAGCTCTTTTTTCTGCTCATTAATTTGGAACACCGCTTTAATAAGTTGCTCAATTTTTTGGTCAAAAGACTCATCTAAATTAACATTTTCTTCGATACTTTTCATAATTTCATCTACAGCATATTTAGCAATTTCAGGCATGACGGAAAATTTTGAAGGGAAGTACAAATAAAATGTGCCTTGAGCAATTCCAGCGGCCTTAACTATATCTGAAATTTTTGTGCCTTCTACACCTTTATTTATAAATTGCTCAATTGTTGCTTCAATAATTTTTTGTTTTTTATTCAATACGCCATCCCCTATCTTGTTGAATGAAGTTCATTCAGAAACTACTTTCATGATAACGAAAGTTCAAAGAAGAAACAATGTACCAAAACAATAATTTCATGCTATGAAACATATTTTAATCCGGAAACTCCAATAACAATCACAAACACAGCCACCATTCTTCCTATGCTCCTTGACTCGCCGAAAAAAAGCATATTAATAATGACTGCTGCTGTTGTTCCAAGACCAATCCAAACAGCGTAAGCAATACTTACCTGCAAATATTCAAAAGATGCATATAAAAAGTAAAAAGCACTACCGAAACCCGCAACAAGTGTTACTAAATCTTTCGGCTTCTTCGAGGTACTAAATTTCTTAAGTCCAATAACCCCAATTGTTTCTAATATTGCAGCGAAAATCACAAAAATCCATCCCAATTATAGCGCCCCCTTTTCTACCTTCCGTTCAGACAATGTATCCGCTATATTTAACATCATCACACCTATTACAATGATACTTATGAATACAATTTTCAATGTTGTAAAGGATTCACCAAATAAATAAACATCCATCAATGCCGTACCAATTGTCCCAATGGCAGCGAAAATTGCATAAACTGTTCCAGTCGGTAGTCCTTCACACGCTTTTGCTAAAAAATAAAAATCAACAGTGATAAGTGGGATAATAATTGCCCAATGCCATGACGCACTTGCTACATTGAAGCCGTAAATCCATAATAATTCGCACAAACTTGTTAACCCTACATAAATCCATGACTTTTTCATCTCTTACCTCCTACAATTAATGACTGACGTTCATTCATAATTTAACATATTATATTATTGAAAGCAAATCACGTATTAATAAAGGTTTGATCTCCAGGCAATTAAAAAAAGCCACGGCAACTTTCTGCCATAGCTTTCGTCCTATATTTTACTAAGCCAATACTGCTTCTGCGACACCATTGTCGGATAATAAAATTTCCTTTAAGCGTGCTTTTGCGCGGAACAGGCGAGATTTCACAGTACCGATTGATACTTTCATCAGCTCGGAAATTTCGGCTAATGAGAATTGGTCCACATAGAAATACCATAATGTTTTTTGGTAAATGCTATCAAGCTGGCCCATTTTCTCCTGCACGATTTTTGTGATTTCTGTTTTTTCCACAAGTTCTTCTGTCGTAAAATCATTGTTGGGAACCAAATCTAAAATCGGTACGTCTAATTGTTCAGGTTGATTCATCATGTATTTACTGCGACGTACATTTTTGCGATAGCGGTCGCGGAATGTATTCATCGTAATTGTTGTAAGCCATGCTTTTACATGGTCTACTTTTGATACTGATTCTTCATAGCGTACAACTTTTACCCAAACTTCCTGCATTAAGTCCTCTGCTTCGTTTTGATTGCGTGTAAGCTTTAAGCAAAGATGGTAAATGTAGCGGTTGTATTCATCATAAATAGTCGTTAATAATTCATTCATTTGAAAGTCCTCCGATAGATTTTATATTAAAGTGCGCCTTGGCATAATTACATCGTATGTGTATGTTAAATTTCCTTATGACCTTATTGTGCCAAATTAAACTATTACACTCTATCGGATTGGCTTTCAATTACCTTACAATGCTGTAAGATTGATTGTAATCATTTGAACGAAATAAATGTTTCTGCATCCCCTGCATAGTCCTCCCTCTATAAAGTTTCCATTACGTAAGTAAGCAATTCATTTAACTTTTTAAAATCTTTTTCAAAATTAGGTTGGATTGTGCTGATTTGAGCGATATTGCGTTCTCTTAAATATGCGCTGTCGCCATGCAGATAAAAACCATTTAATTCGCATGCAGTAAGGATTTCAGCTATTTTTGGGTGCTCCCATGTAGCAATCATCGGATAAGTTGCTGTTACATCAAGCGTTGAATTCTTAATTGCCTCCATCCGCTTTTCCAATACTTCAAAGCGCTCCGGATACAACTTTAGTGCATCGTTTACTGCCTCCACATAATAATGAGGTAATGTGAATGGAATTTGCTTCTCAATATAATACGGCAAATTCAAATACAACGGCGCATCACTCGAAACAGGCTGTTCCTTACAAAAGATGAAAGCAAGCCCCGCAATTGTTCCGAGCGACTTCCCGCTAACCGCAGTTGCATAATGAAGCTCCTGCATCGAAAACGGCACGGAACCAAACGAACTAATACAATCCGCACATAGCTTTATATCATATTTATCCGCCAGCTCCCCTAATGAGTCGAGCGGATTCAATGTACTGTTTGACGTTTCGCCATGCACAAATACAATGTACCGATAACTGCCCATTTGTAAATATGCTTCAATTTGCTTAATATTAAATGGATTTCCCCATCCAACATCGATCTTTTCAATATGTAGTCCCCACTGTTTCGCCTGGTTATAAAGACGATGACCGAACTCCCCGTTCACTAATACTAGTCCGGCATCATGGGGAAATTCACTTTTCAGCTGGCCAAGCATCGCATCATTGGCAAGTGTCCCTGTACCGACTAGTGGTATTACGTAATTCGCCTTTGCTAGCTTACATAACTCACCTTTCAGATCTTCAAGCTCTTGCAGGAATTTTGCGGAGCGATGAGAAATCGTTGACGGTATGAGCGGCTTTTCCAAAGCAACCGGTCCCGGGAAAAACACTGTATTCTGTTCACGCAGACGTTCACGGAAAACCGCACTGTCCTGCCGTGTTAAAACCATCGGCAAATAACGTGCTTCCTCTGTTCCGACAGCTGAAGCAAACTGTCTGAATCCCATTTGCGTATACATTTTTTCTTCACGAACCGTACCGGAAATGACACATGCGGTATACCCCGCATCATAAAAATAGCGGTAGATCGCTGTTGCAAGCTTCGTAAAAACACGTCCGTTCCGGTGATCCTTTTTCACCGCGAGCAGTCGGATTTCACATAAATGTTCACAAACTTCCGCATCCAAATAGTTTTCTACATCCCCGATTTTACGGTCGATTGAAAATGGACGTGTATCGCGGAATGCGACCATACCGACCATTTCCGTATTTTTATAAACAATTACATACACATTTTCACCATGAAATTTATCGATGAGACGACGTGACGGGTTATGCTCATGCTGGGGAATTTCCTCCACAAATGTTTCATAGTTTAATGCTGCGATTGCATTGAATTCTTCATCTGTTGCTGCAATTTTACTCCAGTACATTTGGTTGTTTCACCCTTTCTCCAATACTATGACGCTGTTTCCAAATAACGAGAACAAGTGAAATCGCTATGAAATATCCTGCTTCTATATATACGCTCATAACTAGTCCATAGACGATGAATCCGCCTGTCATACTTAATGTTGCACTTTTTGTTACCAGCAGGCTCAATAAAAAGCCAGCTAAAAACACTAAAATCAGTATTGGCGAAAAAGCGACCATTGCCCCAATTACCGTTGCGACTCCTTTTCCACCTTTTCCCCGATTCCAAAACGGGTACAAATGACCAAGCACTACAGCAATGACGGCAAGCGCAATCGTCAGTTCAGGAAGCTCAAGTATCCTTCCTGCCACTACTACGATCAGCCCTTTCAAACCATCCCCCACTGCCACTAGGATAAAAGCCCATTTTCCTAATGTGCGTCCGGCATTTCGCGCCCCAAGATTGCCGCTATGCGCATGTTGCAGATCAATTCCTTTTATTTTCCCTATAACGACTGCAAAAAGGATTGTACCGAATAAGTAACTTAGCAATATATAGAACATCCTGATCACCCTTGTAATTTCTGGATTTATTATTTTTATCGTAGCGTATTTGGAAGGAAGTTGCACCTGTTGAATTGGTTTTTCCGTCACCTGGCTGGAGCGAACTTCCCTCTTTTTTTCGGAAATCATTTATACTAACAATGATCTATTCAAAATTGTTAGGAGTCTACATGAAAAATTTCGGAGGTTTTATTGGCTTTATTTTTATTGTTTTACTATTTATAGCGATTATCGGAGTCGCGATTTCTGTGGAAGTTGGTATTTTACTGCTTGTCGGAATTGAATTTGAAGGTTGGGGCAACTTAATTTGGTTCATCCTAATCTACGGAATCATAGAATTTGCGCTTGTCATGTTATCAGATGTCCTGATTGAATTAAAAACAACGCAGTATCACCGATTCCATAAATACTTTGCGCATTTACTCATCTCCTTCACACTTTTAATGACAATTTCCTTCATGATGGAATCCATCTACTTGCCTTTGTTTGGCGGAATTGTCTTTGCGATCGCAACCGCGACAATGTATTGGGTGTTTGATGCAGGCTCAAAAAAAGGAAAGATGGGAAGCTGATTTCAATTCGTTCTATGCTATAATTATTTCCATAACCGAAATAAAGGGAGGCACTCAAACATATGAGTCATTTAGAAAAATTAGATACTTACTTTACGGAAAACCGTGATCGTCATTTAGCGGAATTAAATGAATTTTTACGCATTCCTAGTATTTCCGCTTTATCTGAGCATAAGGCAGATATGCTGTCAGCGGCAAACTGGCTGGCAGACCACTTAAAATCATTAAACATCGAAAACGTATCAGTAGATGAAACAGCTGGTCATCCAGTCGTTTACGGGGATTGGCTTCATGCTGAAGGAAAACCGACGATCCTGTTCTACGGTCATTATGATGTACAACCAGTGGATCCACTAAACTTATGGGAAACACCTCCTTTCGAACCGGCTATCCGTGACAATAAACTGTTTGCGCGTGGTTCCTCGGATGATAAAGGACAAGTGTTCATGCATTTAAAAATGATCGAAGCGTTATTCGCGACAGAAGGTACATTACCGGTTAACGTGAAGTTCATTTATGAAGGTGAAGAGGAAATCGGCAGTCCATCTCTTCCAAAGTATACAGAAGACAATAAAGAAAAATTAGCGGCAGACTTGATCGTCATTTCCGATACAGGTCTTTATGCTAAAGGAAAACCGGCAGTATGCTACGGCTTACGCGGATTAACAGGTGTGCAAATTGATGTACGCGGTGCAAAAGGTGATTTGCACTCTGGCCTTTATGGCGGCGGTGTTCAAAACGCGATCCATGCGCTTGCAGAAATTTTAGCATCTTTCCGCGACGAGCATGGGACAATTCAAGTGGAAGGCTTCTATGATTCGGTGCGTCCCCTATCTGAAGAAGAGCGACAAGCTTACCGCGATCTGAACTTTGACGAAGAAGCACTAAAAGAAGAAGTCGGTGTTAAAGAATTATTCGGTGAAGCTGGCTATTCTTACTTGGAACAAACATGGGTACGTCCGACATTGGAAGTGAACGGCGTATTCGGCGGCTTCTCTGGTGAAGGCATTAAAACCGTATTACCTGCTGAAGCGGGTGCAAAAATTACATGCCGCTTAGTACCGGACCAAGACCCGGAGGAAATTGTTGCATTATTGAAAGCACACATTGAAAAGCATAAGCCAACAGGTGTCGAAGTAAAGATTTCTGAATTCGATAAAGGAAAACCTTATCTAACACCGTTTGACCACCCCGCAATTCAGGCGGCAGGTCGTTCATACGAAAAAGTATATGAAGTACCGACAGCCTATACACGCGGTGGCGGGTCAATCCCGATCGTAGCGGCATTCGATGAAATTTTGGGCTTGCCTGTTGTGCTAATGGGCTTCGGTCTTTCAAGCGAAAACTTCCATGCTCCGAACGAACATTTCCATCTGGAAAACTTCGACCAAGGCCTACGCGTACTTGGCGATTACATGCATGAAGTAGCTACAATTAAATTTTAAAGATAAAAGTGCTAAAAGCGCCCGTCTAACTCCGAGTTGGCAAAACGCCACGTCCCTGTGGCATGCCCCCAATGACTCACATCGTGCGAGCCTCTGACATTGGAGGACCCGACGCAAAAGTAAACGCTTCAGCACTTTTGCTCGAGGGACCGAAATGTCCAAGGCGTTGGCGCTTTAGCCTGGCCTTAAACAAAAAAGACTCCAATGCTCACTACAGCATTGGAGTCTTTCTAATCCGTACAAGACCATATAAAAATAGGGGGGTTTATATGTTGTCGAAGTCAAATACGAGATTTATGAGTAACATAGCATATCAATGAGGGAGCAAGCTTGCCTACCATGCAACCCGCTCTTCTTGATAAACCAATAATAGCATGTCTCCTTCTATCAAAGAATACGAGGGATCTCATTGTCATATTATGCTCACATTTTCTGTTCACAATTTCTCAACAAGCGGATATAAAATAGTAATATTTTGATGTTTTTAGTTGATTTCCGATGAATACCTATAATTTATAAGGAAAAATACTCCCCTAATAAGCATTTATCACTAAACAAGAAAGAAAGATCATACATGTGCTCAACCTCCATAACAAAAAAACTCATTCATTTTCTCTATAGGAAAATGAATGAGTTTTTTATTCTACATTGTTAAAGCACATTTAAAATCATACCAACTGTTGCATAAATAAAAACCGTTCCAAATACAGCCATCATATGGAAGAGCGAGTAGGCAAACATAATATTTGCCCATTTTTTCTCACCCTGATTTTTGGATGCCGCAATACTCATGCATAGCCAAATGACACCAAGTACAAGAGAAACGATTGTTAAACCTAAGCTAAGCGGTAAAAACAAAAAGCTCGATAAAATTAGCAGCACGAGATAAATATTTGACTGAATATATGTGCGTTGCTCCCCTTTTGCTACAGGCAGCATCGGGATATTAGCCGCGGCGTAATCCTCTTTTTTACGAATGGCAATGGCGTAAAAATGCGGCATTTGCCAAATGACCATAATTAGGAACAGCGCCCATGCAGCCGGATGCCAAAGATCCGGAGCAACGGCTGCCCAGCCAATCAGTGGCGGCATAGCGCCTGAAATACTGCCAACTTCTGTATTCCAGATCGTACGGCGTTTTGTCCACATTGTATAAGGGACAACATAGAAAAATACACCTAAAAACCCTAACAAAGCAGCTAACGGTGATGCTAAATAAAGAGCCGTACATCCTAGTATTAATAAAATCGTCGCAACGATTAGCACTAACTTTGCAGAAAGTTCTCCAGTAACGGTTGGACGTGTTTTTGTACGGGGCATAATCTGATCAATATCCCGATCATATACGTTGTTATATGCACCTGCAGCAGCTATAACTGCCGCCGAACCAATAATTGCATAAATAATAGCGGGAATATGTTCAATAAAATTTAATTCATACGTATACAGGGCGAGCATTAATGCCGAGATCATCGGAATTAAGTTAGATTTTATAATGCCGGTCTTCACTGCTTGCGCCCACAACTGTCGATTCGATTGCGTTTGCATGTTCTTAATCCTACTTCCTAATTAATCACTTTCTCTAGTATAACCTAATCGGGACATAAAGGGTTAGCATCCAGGCTTTTTTCTCATTTTTCCATTTAAAATGTCGTGATAATGCTGTCACAATTAATCGTTCGAATTGTTGGGCAGACACTTAACGAAACAGTTCATCAATCATTGTTATACAGGCTCTTCCCTCTCTCGGTAAACCCACTTAATAATAGGAAGCACACATAAGAATATAAACAGCAAACGAAACAGCTGGAAAACCGTTACAACGGAAATATCCGCCTTTACCGCAGCCGCTAACAGCCCCATTTGATCTAGTCCACCAGGTGCCGTACTTAAAAAGCTTGTCGCAAAGCTCAAATCTAAAAACCGGGCGATGAGCAAGCTTGTGCCGTATGTGAGAATAATCATCGCAACGGTACTGGTCACCCCGCCAATTAAAACTTTCAATGGAAGACGCAATGTTTCCGGCTTTAATAACAGCCCGATATAGGCGCCTATTAAAATTTGCGCGATATGAAGAACATCACTCGGCATTGTCGGTGCTTCAATCCCAAAAAATTTTAATCCGATGACAATGATGATTGGTGTTAAAAAGTGCGCGACAGGCAGTTTTAATTTTCTGCCAAGCGGTACGGCAACAGCAGCGAGCAAAATAACCAGAATTACTTGCCAAACGTTCCATGTTAACGGAATACTCGCACCCCCAACAACGTGACCTGAAACTAAAAAAGGAATGAGCAGCACGACCCCCAACACACGCACAATATGAAAATAAGTGACCGCTGTTAAATTGACATCCCCTTCTTCTTCTGCAAACAATACAAGCTGAGACAATCCGCCTGGGACATTGGCAGCGACGGCTGTTTTAAATGAAAGCCCGGTTGAACGTGCAATGATCCATGCAATACCTAAACAAAATGCAAATAATAGAACATTGACGATGACCATAAAGAACAGCAATGATTTAAAATCGGAAAATAGCGAGAAATCAAATTGCTGTCCAATTGCGACACCGACGATTATAAGTCCAGTATTGCGTAAGACTGCTGGCCATCTCAGTCGATCTTTTATAAAAAATTGTGCAATTAATACCGAAAAAATAGGACCGATCAGCCATGGAATCGGCAGGGAAAGCGCGGAGAATAGAAGTGCCCCAATAAGTGCAATTACGAATACAAGAAGCATAACTCCTCCCCTTTTCTTTTGATGAATACGTTCATTTTAACTTAAATTATTTCGTAATGCGAATAACTTAGATAATTTTTAATGCGGTAGAATATGTACAACTCCAAACATATAAAGCTACTAATTAATAGAAGGCAAAAGAAAATTGTAAGTTTTTTTATAAATAATTATGTATTTTTATACAATATATTTCATCTAATATTGTTGTTATATAATAACCACTTATTATAATAATATAAGGTTTAACCCACTGTTTTATCATTATGTCACCCACCTCCTACCTCTGTATCAGTACATAAATAATTCCTCAAAAAATGATTTCTCTTTGCAATTTTGTTTTACAAGTATAATGACATTAGTAAGTATGTAAGCATTTTCATTTGCTATTTTACGTACTTAGTTGCATAATGAGGACATAAAGTTACTATAACTTTAAAACAATAATAGAGGTGTTAATAGATGATCTATGCAAACCCTAATACTGCTGGTGCAGTAGTTAACTTTAAAGAAAAATACGATAACTTTATCGGTGGCGAATGGGTAGCTCCTGTAAAAGGACAATACCTAGATGTAAAATCACCTGTAACTGGTAAAGTATTTACTTCAGTTGCACGTTCAACTGAGGAAGATATTGAATTAGCATTAGACGCAGCACATGCAGCTAAAGGTGCCTGGGCACAAACTTCTGTTGCATACCGCGCGAATATTTTAAATAAAATTGCAGACCGCATTGAAGAAAATTTAGAAAAAATTGCTGTTGCTGAAACTTGGGACAACGGTAAAGCAGTACGTGAAACATTAAATGCTGATATCCCTTTAGTAGTAGATCATTTCCGTTACTTTGCTGGTGCGATTCGTGCACAACAAGGCGGAATTTCTGAAATCGACAACGATACAGTAGCATACCACTTCCACGAGCCAATCGGGGTTGTCGGTCAAATTATTCCTTGGAACTTCCCATTATTAATGGCTTCTTGGAAAATTGCTCCGGCATTAGCTGCTGGTAACGTAATCGTGATGAAGCCTGCTGAACAAACACCAGCTTCAATCATGGTATTAATCGAATTAATTCAAGACTTATTACCAAAAGGCGTATTCAACGTTGTTAATGGTTTAGGTATTGAAGTTGGTAAACCACTTGCTACAAACCCACGCATTAACAAAGTGGCGTTCACTGGTTCTACTGGAGTAGGTCGTTTAATTATGCAATACGCTACAGAGAATATTATTCCTGTGACATTAGAGCTTGGCGGTAAATCACCAAACGTCTTCTTCCCAGACGTAATGGATCATGACGATGAGTATTTGGATAAAGCTATCGAAGGTTTAGTAATGTTCGCATTAAACTCAGGCGAAATTTGTACTTGTCCTTCACGTGCATTAGTTCACGAATCTATCTATGACAAATTCATGGAACGTGTATTAGAACGCGTTAAAGCAATCAAAATCGGTAACCCGTTAGATACAGAAGTAATGATGGGTGCTCAAGCTTCAAATGAGCAATTACAAAAAATCTTATCTTACATCGAAATCGGTAAAGAAGAAGGCGCTGAGCTACTTATCGGCGGCTACCAAAACCAATTAGATGCTGACCAAGAAGGCGGCTACTATGTGGCACCAACAGTATTCAAAGGTCACAACAAAATGCGTATCTTCCAAGAAGAGATCTTTGGCCCAGTTCTTTCTGTAACAACTTTCTCTACTTTCGAAGAAGCTATGGAAATCGCAAACGACACTGAATTCGGTCTAGGTGCTGGTGTATGGTCACGTAACATGGATACAGCTTACCGCGCTGTACGTGGTATCCAAGCTGGTCGTGTTTGGACAAACACTTACCACCAATACCCTGCTCACGCTGCATTCGGCGGATATAAAAAATCAGGTATCGGTCGCGAAAACCACTTAATGATGTTAGATCACTACCAACAAACAAAATGTATGTTAGTAAGCTACAATAAAAACGCTCAAGGTTTCTTCTAAGCCGAAGCGAACGATTAGAGGATGTGCTTTTATAGTGCATCCTATTTTTTATAGGGAGGATGTTTATGGAAAAGCTAATCGCAACTGAAAAAGCGGTTGAGGTAATTGAGCGGTTAAAAGCGCAGCATGGAAACTTGGTTTTTGAACAGTCTTCGGGATGCTGTGATGGTACGGTACCGATGTGTTTCCAAGCGGACGGGCACTATATTAGCAGCCAGCTTGTACTAATTGGAGAAATTGCAGGTGTTCCTTATTATATTGATAAGCATCAGGCGGAGTATTTAAAGCATATGCAAATTGTTGTTGATGTAATGGAAGGTCGCGGCGCTTCATTTTCATTGGAGAGCGCTGAAGGCTTTGCTTTTATGATGAAGTCAAAGATAATGGAATAATTGCAAAACGCCATCCAGCCGCTTTTATAAGCTTCTGAATGGCGCCTTTATATTATGATAAAACTGGGGGATAAATTGGGATAGACATTGTCACCAATGCAACACTTAATAATAATAGCGATAATTTAACGTTTTTTTTCATATTCTTCGTCTCCTTTATAATTAAATGAATTGGATTGCTTTTTCAAACTTCTTTTCTTGCCGGTAGTACTCGCCCAATAAATAAGAAAACTGTTGGTGCATTTCTTTAAATTCTTCACTGTTTGCCGTAAACGGAATTAGCCTCCCCTCCAAAAATTCCATCGCTTTCTTTTCTTGTCCACCTAGCAAATATAAATAAAAAGAAGCAAATAAATTAAAACTTAATTTTCTCTTACTTTTTGCTTCTTCCTTTAAAATAGTAAAAGTTTTCATACTTTCTTCCTTTTGATCAAGACGAAATTGCGTCATGCCCAAATTATATAAACAAAATAAATAGTTATCGCTGTTATTTTCCATTAATGAAGCACTTTTCTCAAAGTAAACGAGGGCGCTTTCATATTCGCCTCTCATTTGATATAAATCCCCTAGATTATGGTATATAGCAGGCAGTAACTGCTGTTGCTGCATCAGTTCAACATTTCTCAGGAGATGATCATAAATTTCGATTGCTTCATGAAATACTTTCCCCTGAGCGTAATAAAGAGCAAGCGACATGGATGTATAAATAATTCTCTTAAAATTAAACTGGTCCTTATAAAAATGCAGTGCTTTTCTCCCGTAAATAATCGCCTGGCTTGGTTCATCGAGCCGTCCCTTTATTAACGAAAAGTGATAGTAAAACTCCCCTTCCAATGATCCGAGTTCCGGACTTATCTGAAGTATAGTAGTTAGTTCTACAGCTGCTTCCGCATATTTTCCTCTTGTTAATAAAACTAATGCATAATAGTAAGAATGTAAATATCTCTCATGTTGGGAAAAATTTTGACGGTGGGCATTTAGCCACTTCAACTGATGCTCCGCCAATTTATATTCGTTAATAAAAACGTAGTAACGTAATTTATAAAGTTCATATAAATAGATCGATTCCGTAAAACCAATAATCTCTTCATATTCATTTAATCGATCCATAGTCTCTTTAGCTTTATCATTTTCTAGATAATTGATCTGTTTTTGTAAGTCTTTCAATAACTTTATGATATGGTGTTCGCTATTTTCGACGTCATGGCTATTAATGTTCAAACGTTCCAGAAGTAGACGGATTGTCTCACGGTTTGCTTCTTTATTGTTATTTTCTATTTTACTTAAATGTGGAATTGAGCAAATTCCCGCTGCTACCTCATTTTGAGTCATTCCCAGCTTTGTACGATAGTACTTTATTAAAGAACCTATTTTCATTCAAATACCACACCCCTTTAAAAGTTAGATAGTTTATCTAGTATACTTAATATTTTCCCAATAATCAAAAAACTAGTAATGTGATAAATTAAATATGTAATCCAAATATATTTTGAAAAGGGGTCAGGAAAAATGAAAAAAGTGAAGAGTACATTATTTAGTCTTTTGATTGCAGGGTCATTAATGAGTCCGGCACATGCGGCAACTTTAGGTAGCGAAGAAAATTCAACAAACAATGTTGGCCAAGAAAAGTTCCGTGTGTATATTGAAGCAAACAACCAGTCTGCAAAACAATCAGCAAAAGCACAATATTCGGCTCGTTGGGAATTAACAGAGAACGGATTTTCAACGGAAATGAATGAAAAGCAATTTGAGGCATTACAAAAGAATAAAAATTTCACTGTCACAAAAGTTCCTGTCGTTTCTTTAGATCCAATCAATTTGGAATTGGGAGAGGATTATACAGCAGAAGATAGAACGCCGGATGCATCAGCTTACGCAAGAGCTTCCCAGCAAGTACCTTGGGGAATTAAAGCGATTTATAATAATAGTTCATTAACATCTACATCTGGAGGAAGCGGCGTAAATATCGCCGTACTTGATACGGGAGTAAACACTTCCCACCCTGACCTAGCCAACAATGTGGAGCAATGTAAAGACTTTACGACTGCAACAACTGTTGTAAACAACAGCTGTACTGACAGAAACGGTCACGGTACGCATGTTGCCGGTTCAGCATTGGCTGATGGCGGAAGCGATCGAGGCGGCGTTTACGGTGTTGCTCCAGATGCAGATCTATGGGCATACAAAGTATTAACAGACAGCGGTTCTGGTTACTCAGATGATATTGCTGCAGCAATCCGCCATGCAGCTGACCAAGCAACAACTACTGGTACAAAAACAATCATTAACATGTCATTAGGTTCTTCAGCGAACAACAGCCTAATCTCTAGTGCTGTCAACTATGCATACAGCAAAGGCGTTCTTATTATTGCGGCAGCTGGTAATTCAGGCTATGCACAAGGAACAATCGGTTATCCGGGCGCACTCCCAAATGCAGTTGCAGTTGCAGCATTGGAAAATGTTCAGCAAAATGGGACATACCGTGTAGCTGACTATTCTTCACGTGGTTATGCTTCAACTGATGGCGATTATGTCATTCAACAAGGTGATATCGAAATCTCAGCTCCTGGTTCAGCCATTTATTCTACATGGTATAATGGCGGCTACAACACAATTAGCGGGACATCAATGGCTACACCTCACGTATCAGGTTTAGCAGCAAAAATCTGGGCTCAAAATCCGTCTTGGTCTCACACGCAACTGCGCTCGAACTTACAAACACGCGCAAAAGCTGAAGACATTAAAGGCGGTTATGGTGCCGCTACAGGCGATGACTACGCTTCAGGATTCGGGTTTGCACGCGTTCAGTAATTTTAGAATGCAATAAAAAACGAAACACCGGCCGTGGCAGCTGGTGTTTCGTTTTTTCATTTAATTTTTTCTACACGGTAGCGCAGTAATGTTTTTAATCGATCACCGATTACTTTACGTGGATCCGATAGATAAATTTCACGGTGCACCAATGTTTTAATGCGTAAATCATTGTTTTCAATAAACTCCTGCAATGACCGAGAACGTCTCCCCCTCTGTAGCAAACGGACCGATATGCAGCATTTGAACCGACAAACCATCCGTTATCTCGCCAAAGTAAACTTCGGACAACCGTTCATTACGCTTTTTGTTCCGCGCCACTTCCATCGCATTATTGAACATTGTTTCATCCACAAATTCCGGCTGGCGGATCATAATCGTATACACAAGGTCATCTAGGTGGAACTCATTGGAATCATAATTCTTTTTATCCCATAACCCTTCAAGCGGATAGACCGTGTACTCAAAATAATCAGCCGGCGCAAACCCGTTTTTATGACTCATGCGAATCGTATACGCTAAACTGTACAGCGCCTCTACACGGTTTTTAAAGTCTCCTCCATTCGGATTGCCCTCACCTTTGATACAGATGTACTTCTGTTGGGGCACATCCAGTAATGCCGGTTTTGCTTTTGTGCCATACAGCTCTTTTTCATGTTTTCTATATTCATGCTTCATTTCACACCCCCCTTTACTTAAAGATACATGCTTTATAATGTTGGCCGCAATGTTCTAATATGTTCGGAAATGTTCTAATATATTTTTATTTGTTCTAATAAAGCTGTGATTTTCTAATATAACTGGAAGTTGTTCTAATAAGCAGTCACTTTGTTCCAATATCCCCTTTCGATCAGCTAATAACCCCATTACTGCTTCTAATTATCTGTCCAATTGTTCTAATAAAATCCAATTCAACATATTCAGCCCCAAACGATGTTTCGATACAGCTGGAGTCAGCGAAACTTCTAATATCGCCCAAGTTTCATCTAATATCCCCTACTACTTTTCTTATATCCCACACCATAGTTCTAATAAAAACGCCCATTAAAAAAACAGCTTAAGTAAATATCACTTAAGCTGCTTCACGTATATTATAATTCACAAGCCCAGCCATCTTTATCGCCGTCTCTTGCTGTTGCGTAAGCAGGATGCGATGAGCTTACACCTTTCGGATAATAAACCCGCATTTCTGTACAGTTTTTAAATGCAGTCGGTGCTCCTGGAATGACATATGTCCCGGAATTCACATCACCTTTTGGTTTTTCAGGTGTCGTATTCGGCACGATGAACTCTTTCGCACTAATCGAGTAGGATTGACCGTTCGTTGTCACAATAATTGTTCCATCCTGAGCAGTTGAGTAAGCTTTTGTACCAACCGTTTTAATGTTTGAAAGCACTTCTTTATGCGGATGGCCATAGCTGTTGCCTTCTTCATAACTTAAAATAACCGCTTTCGGATTAACTTTTTGTAAAAATCCAAGCGAACTACTTGAACTTGAACCGTGATGACCCGCTTTTAAAATCGTTGCGGAAACATCATATTTCTTCGCAATCTGCTCTTCAATTCCTGCATCCGCATCCCCCATCAATAAGAAGGACATATTTTGATACGTCAGTTTTAATACGATGGAAGCATCATTCATATCACTTGCTTGTGCATTGACAGCTAAAACTTGAGTCTTCACATTTGAATCCAATGAAATCAAGTCTCCCGTTTTCGGCTCTGTATAAGGAATTTTTTTATCGGCTACCATCTGCAGTAAGTTTTCATACGTTGCCGTTGTATGGACTTTTCCGCTGTTAATAAATTCTCCAACCGTAAAGCTTTCGAGTACTGCTGCTAATCCACCGATATGATCGGCATCTGGATGTGTTGCTACTACGTAATCAAGCTTCTTTACATTTTTAGATTTTAAATATGCAACAACCGTGCTGCCGTATTCTTTCGTCCCTGCATCAATAAGCATTGTTTTTCCATTTGGTGCTTGAACGAAAATCGAGTCTCCTTGTCCAACATCTAAAAAGTGTACGTTCAGTTTAGAAGATGTTGAGCCTAAACCTTCCTGATATTTCACTGCACGTGCTAAAAATGCAGAAATATGAGCACGCGTTAAATTATTGGCAGGCTTAAATGTACCATCCTCATAACCAGTTGTAATATTTGCTGCAGCTAATTGGCTCACTGCTTCATATGCCGTATGCCCTTTTTTTACATCTTTAAATGTTTTCGTCCCACTCGGTAAATCAAATGCGCGTGCAATAAATGCCGCCATATGACCACGTGTCACTTTTGTCGTCGGCTTAAACGTACCATCCGTATAGCCGTTAATGATACCGGCTTCTACAGCTGATTGAATATACCCGCTATTTTTATGAGACTTCGGAACATCTTTAAATTTTGTCGCTCGTTGCGTCCCATCAAGACCAACAGCTTTTGCAACCATGATTGCCACTTCTTCACGCGTCACAATATCTTTCACACCGTATGTCTTTTTATCTGCACTAATAATCCCTTTATTCAATAAATAAGCTATATCCTGATAGTTACTATGCTTTGGCGGTACATCGGTAAACACCTGTTCCGCACTTGTCGTTGTAGCATGTAACATTGTGGATACAGCTAGAAGAAACACTAATAATAAACTAAATACTTTTTTCATTTTCTAACCTCCCTTATACATTATAGATTTTTTAATAAAGAAAGGAAGTTATTTTCAAATAGTATTTAATAATTTTTTTGGTAGTAATGGAATGATCAACCTTTTCTTAGTCTCTCAAAATTAGAGGTGGGATTTGTCTTTTCTAAACAACCTGCCTATTGATAATTCCTAGTACGAAGATTTATATTAGTAATTTAAATTCCGTTACAAATAAAAAAAGCACGTAGCCTCTGCTACATGCTTATAAATGACCCGTACGGGATTCGAACCCGTGTTACCGCCGTGAAAGGGCGGTGTCTTAACCACTTGACCAACGGGCCATGGCTCCGAAGGCAGGACTCGAACCTGCGACCTGCCGGTTA